>SKIG01000219.1 GCA_007116535.1 Psychroflexus sp. | reverse complement strand
TCTTTTTCTAAAACCATTTCAATAAACTCTTTGTTTCCAGGGATAGAAAACTCTAAGTTTGGGTTGGTTATACCTAGGGTTATATGCTTAGTAAAATCGTATTGTCCATAACCTCTTGCAAAACAATCTTCTATTTGATTTATTTCTCCTGGTAAAGGTTCTTCAAAATACCCATAACCACTATAGCTTGGTTTTTTGTTTGTTAGCTCTTTGTTTTCTTCATACACAAAAGTTACATCAATTTTTTTTCCATCTCCATGGTAGCGGTGCGGGAGTAAAGGAAAACCATCTATAAAAGGGAAGTTAGCGTCTAAATAAATGAGCTTTATTCCTGCATTGTTCTCTTCAAATGACAATGCAACCTCTTTCAATACATTTTGCAATTTAGGCGTTACATAATTTCTATTTGTCCATACATAAAAAGGAGAATGAGCTTTTATATAGTTAGAGTCTTCAATTTTTTCTCTACCAAAAAAGGGCGCTACTTTTGGTACTATCCACGCAGTACTGATAATATAAATTGTTAAAAAGACAAACGTACCAACAAAGGCTTTGTATACTTTTATTTTTCTAGCTGTAAAAAGGGCGATTAAATAGAGAATACCACCGATTTGAGTGATAACAGTAAATACAATGAATACAAATAAATGGACAAAAAAGAAATAAACTTTCGATTTAAAAGAGCGCTTAAAGTTTTCTTCAGCAAGCTTTAATTGCCTTCTTTTTTCGATGGTGCGTAGTAAAAATAACATCTAATATCTTAAATTCAGCAAAAATAATCTTTTTATTAATATGTAGCTTAATTAATTATGTCTTTAGAATTTGCATAACCAATCCCTATAACTCGGTCGAAACGCGCGCCAATTTCTCTATAATATACAATTATTTCGTAGTCATTTTCGGTTATATCATGGTTTCCTGAAATAAACCCCTTGTCAAAACTCCCATCAGGTCCTAAATACACATATTGATAGTTGTAGAAACCTTGTTTTAGCAATTTTTCATTCTCATATACACCTTTTTTCTTGTTGTAAATCATTTGCGTAGAATCATCAATCACATAATTATTGAATAAACCATACAAATGAAGTTCGCCGCCTTTTAAATCTTTATTGCATCTTAATGAAAAATGAACACGAGCATATTCTGCTTCACGCCTTGCATCTTGACCTTGTAGGGTGTTAATTTTAAATCCACCATTGATATCAGGATTAAATACGTATCTTTTTCCGTCACGTACACCATCAGTTCGTAGAATCGTATTGTATACATCTGTCAGTTCAATTCGCTGTACACGATTAGTTCCCATGCGGATATCATTATTGTCGAAAAACAAAAATTCATTTCCACCCCAAAAACTAGCTTCGTCATCATACCTATACACCAACATATTTCCTTTATTAAACTGAGGCTTCAACCCATAGATAGCTTCGTTCAAATCGTTATTTTGAATAAGAACTACATTTACAGTTTGTTCGGGGTTAACCATTACAAACCCATCTCTTCCTACAGAAAAATTTAATACTTGTTTTTCTCTAAGGTATTCAAGGTTTCTTGATCTTCTAATTTCTATAGGCACGTCAACTAAATTTTCACTCACGATAAATTTCCGTGTAAAAATTACGTTTTCTGAATCATCTAAAATTTTGATTTTATAGTTTCCGCTTACTTTAAATCCTCTTGTATTTTTATTTGGAATACTAAGTTCGTAATGTGTATAAGATTGAAGTGTGTTTAATGAATTGTTAAAGTCGAAAAGACGAATATTGTCAAAACCTTGAATATATTCATTTTTAGCAAGTACAGACTTAGTCCAATCTTGATTATAATGTTCAATAACATAATAGTAATCTGCCTCAGAAGCACGGATATCATCAAATGATAAACGCAAACGCCCGTTCATTCCAATAAAAAGGGTTCCGCTAAATTCCCTGGAACCGCCCGTTAGCTGAACAGTTTTTATGAAATCAGGAGGAATAACTTCATATTCTTGTGAATTTGACAAAAATGAAAGGCAAAAAAAGAAAATGAAAAAATTGATTCTCATATTAAATATTTTTATTGCAAACATAACTAAAATCTCAATTCTAAGACATTATTTAGAATGATTAAAAATAGTCTGACTATAATAATTGTTTAAGTTGAAAATGAATATTAAATTGTTATTTTTGCGCATCAAATTATAAAACGTTAATGAAAATGCCGAAAGACGTTAAAATCAAAAAGGGGTTGAACCTAAATTTAGTAGGTGAAGCTGAAAAATCTATTGTAGATGCCCCTATTTCGAAAACTTATTCTATCAAACCACCAAATTTCCATTCAGTGGTTCCTAAAATGTTAGTCAAAGAAGGAGCGCAGTTGAAAGCTGGAGATGAACTTTTCTTTTCTAAGTACGCAGAGGAGACAAGATTTGTTTCTCCTGTTAGCGGTGTGTTGAAAGAAATTGTTCGTGGAGAGAAGAGAAGAGTTTTAGAACTCATTATTGAAGCTGATGAAAATCAACAGTACAAGGATTTTGGAAAAACAGACCCGCTTACTGCTTCAAATGAAGAAGTAAAGACAAAAGTTTTCGCATCTGGTTTAGGTGCATTTATCAATCAGCGTCCTTACGATATCATTGCTAACGCAAAAGACACTCCGAAAGCAATTTTTGTATCTACCTACAATACGGCGCCACTTGGAGCTGATTTTGCTTTGATACTTAAAGATAGAATGAGCTTCTTTCAAACAGGAATTAATGTTTTAACTAAACTTACACCTGGTACAGTATACTTAGGTGTCGATGCGCGTGAAGCAAATGCTTTTAAAGAAGTTGAAAATGCAGAAATTCTTCATGTTTCAGGACCACACCCTGCAGGAAATGTTGGTGTTCAGATAAATGAAGTTAGCCCAATAAATGCCGGTGAACGTGTTTGGACTGTTCGTCCTGAAGATGTTGCTATTATTGGTGAATTGTTCGAAACTGGTAAATTTAACCCTGTTAGAACAATTGCCTTGGTTGGAAATGCTTCTGAAGAGTCATCAAGAAAATATTACAGAACCAAGATAGGTGCCGAAGTTAGAACAATTATTGGAAGCCAAACCACTGAAAACGTTCGTGTAATTAACGGTGATGTGTTGACAGGACATGCTATTGATGCAGAGAAGCATATTAATTATTATGCTAATGAGCTTACACTTATTCCTGAAGGAAATGAATACAGAATGTTTGGTTGGTTGCCATTTAAAGACAATCATATACATTCTGCAGCTAAAACTTCTTTGGCATGGTTGTTCCCTAACAAAAAATATAACGTAAATACTAATTTGAACGGAGAAGAGCGTGCTCTTGTAGTTACCGGTGAAATGGAGGCTGTTATGCCCTTGGATGTGTATCCTATGCAATTGATTAAGGCATGTATGGCAGGGGATATTGAGAAGATGGAAAGCTATGGTATTTATGAAGTAGCTCCTGAAGACTTTGCTTTGGTAGACTACACTAATACGTCAAAAATTGAGGCGCAAGATATTATTAGACAAGGTTTGGATTTAATGA
>SKIG01000193.1 GCA_007116535.1 Psychroflexus sp. | reverse complement strand
GATGATGTCAACCACGTTATGCGCTACGCAAATGATGACGACATGGAAAATGCAAAAACTTACAACCAACGAAGTCTTCCGCTTGCTTACGAAGTGGTAGAAGAAATACTTGATTTTTTACTGACAAATTTCCCAAATGAATAAAAATTTTCAATTGATATGTAGTGATGTAGATGGAACTTTACTAAATAAAGAGCGTCAACTCTCCGCTATTACCAAATCTACCATAGCAAAATTTGGTGCACATCTTCCATTCGTGTTTATTTCTTCGCGTATGCCTAAAGCCATTGCTCATTTGCAAGCATCGACTCAAACCCTACATTTTCCCATAGTTGCCTACAATGGAGGATTAATCAAAAACAGGGATGAGGTCTTATTTTCTAATCCTATTTCATTGCAACTTACAGAACAAGTGATTCAATTGAATAGTGATATTGGAGTGCATTTAAGTTTGTATAATGAAGATGAATGGTTTGTACCCGAAGATGATTTTTGGGCAAATAGAGAAGCCAACAATACCCAAGTTACCCCAGAAGTTTTGACCAATGAAGCCGTATTGAAGGATTGGCGAAACTACAACAAAGGAGCGCATAAGATTATGTGTATGGGAGAAGAAAACAAAGTAGAGGCGCTTTATCAACTTTTGAAAACTAGCTTAGGAGATCAATTGCATTTGTACCGTTCCAAACCAACGTATATTGAAATAGCTCCTAAAGAAATTTCAAAACTAACTGCAATAAAGCATCTTCTTACGCATTTATATAACTTTTCTGAAAACCAAGTTGTAGCCTACGGAGATAATTACAATGATATCGAATTATTAGAAGGAGTAGGGTGGGGTGTTGCAGTTGAAAATGCCAAACCAGAAGTGAAGCAAATTGCCAATGAAATCACTCGCACAAGTCATGACGATGGAGTTGCTCTTTCGATTCAAGAATTATTCAAGGAATTTTTTGGAAATCAAGCTTAGTTAGTTGAATTTTTTATTTTTACCGAAACAAATAAAACAGATGTCAGAAACAGAACAACTAGTAGATACTTCACCATTAATTACCGACGATGGAATTGTTTTAGGAATTTTAATGCTCTCACTTGCATTGGTGTTTTACACTTCCTCCAAAAAAGAGGGTTTTTGGAAAAAGTACTACAAAATTGTTCCTGCACTTTTGATGTGTTACCTGATTCCTGCCATTTTTAATTCATTAGGAATTATTGCTACCGATTGGATTGAGGTTGTAGATGGAGAAGAAGTCAAGAAAAAATCAAGTTTGTACCCAATTGCAAGTCAATATATGCTCCCGGCTGCTTTGGTGTTACTCACCTTAACAATCGACTTAAAAGCCATTGCTAACTTAGGAATCAAAGCACTGATTATGTTCTTTACGGGAACCATTGGTATTGTTATTGGTGGGCCGATTGCAATACTACTAATATCCTTAGTTTCACCAGAAACAGTAGGTGGAGCAGATTTTGATGCCGTATGGCGAGGATTAGCTACCATTGCAGGAAGTTGGATAGGTGGTGGAGCAAATCAAGCAGCCATGTTAGAGATTTTTCAGTACAATCCTGAAAAGTATGGGGGGATGGTATTGGTCGATATTTTTGTAGCAAATGTGTGGATGGCAATTATTCTTATCGGTATTGGACAACGCAAAAAAATAGATGCATGGTTAAAGGCTGACAACACTGCCATCGAAGAATTAAAAGAAAAAGTCTCTAATTATACCCAAAGTGTTGCAAGAACCCCTGTGTTGAAAGATTATATGGTCATTTTAGGGCTTGCTTTTTCAGCCGTTGCGGTAGCTCATTTTTTATCGGATTTGATTTCGAATTTTCTTACTACTAATTACGCTGTTTTTAGTGATAAGTCTTCCGCTTTAAGTTCGTTTGCTTCCAAGTTTTTTTGGATGGTTAGTATTGCTACTTTAATTGGAATCATTTATTCGTTTACAAAAGCAAAAACCTACGAAGGAGCAGGAGCGAGCAAAATCGGAAGTGTGTTTATCTATTTCTTGGTTGCTACTATTGGAATGCACATGGACTTAACCACTATCTTAGAAAACCCAGGCTTGATTGCTATCGGTTTTGTTTGGATGGCGGTACATGCAGGACTTTTGATACTCGTGGCTAAATTAATTAAAGCACCTTATTTTTTTCTTGCCGTAGGAAGCCAAGCCAATGTTGGGGGAGCAGCTTCAGCACCTGTGGTTGCTAATGAATTTCATCCTTCGCTGACAAGCGTGGGTGTTTTACTAGCAGTATTTGGTTACGTTGTAGGAACTTATGCAGCTTTATTTTGCGCAGTTTTAATGGAAGCTGCATCAAACATTTAACCTATTTTTGTACTACATTTCAATTAATAAAAATGACTAAGAAATTTACACTCATCGCATTAACTTTTGCAGTTTTAGGAATATTTTCTTGTACACAAGAAGACAAATTCAATGTTTCTATTGAAGGTAAAATTGATGGAATTCGAAAAGGAAAAATTTACCTGCAGCGAATTCAAGATTCTACATTAGTAAGTATAGATTCTGCTTTTTTTGAAGGTAATGAGAATTTTAGGTTAAAAACAAATGTCGAAGAGCCTGAAATGATGCTACTTGTGCTTCAAAAACACGGTAGCGAAGACTATACAGATTACCTAACACTTTTTGTTGAACAAGGCGAATATTCGATTAACTCTGGTCTTTCTAATTTTCAACTCGCAGAAATTGAAACCCAAAATCCCAACCAAAAAAAGTGGAAAGAATACAACGCAATGATAGCTAAATTCAATAATCAGCAACTAGACTTAATTGCTGACCAAATGCGAGTAGATGAAGATGAACGCGAAATAATTCAAAATCGCCTTGAATCTTTAAATAAGAGACGATATTTTTATACAATCAATTTTGCATTGTCAAACAAAGAATTATCTATATCACCTTATGTTATTATAACTGAAGCTTTTGATGCCAACATCAAATATTTAGATTCGGTATATAACTCTTTACCTGCTGATGTTGCAAATTCTTTATATGGAGTTCAAATGAAGGATTTATTAGACGAGCGAAAATCTGAAGAAATTGAAGTTGAAGAGGATTTGTTATAAATTAACCTTACTCGCTTTATTCAGCATTGTATTGGCTTGTTCGTCTTCAGACGATAACGATGCTATTATATATGAGGGAGATTGCGATTTTGCTACGCTAATAAACCCTAATTTATTTGAAAACGCTTCGTCTGCTTATTTCGATTTTACCAATATTTCTATTGATGGCGATTGTATGCAAATTAGCTTCGGAGCAAATGGTTGTGGAGCTGATACATTTGATATAAGATTAATTGATTCAGGTGTCATCATGGAATCTTTTCCTCCACAAAGAAGGCTTCGCTTTGTTATACAAAATACAGATATCTATACATGTCCTGCTTATTTTGAAGAAAGCCTCAGTTTTGATTTGACTCCTATTCAAGTTGATGAGGGTGTTTTAATGCTAACAATTGAAGATTATCCTGAGCAAGTCGAGTATGAGTTTTAGGTGAATTAGGTTG
>SKIG01000148.1 GCA_007116535.1 Psychroflexus sp. | reverse complement strand
TTTTTACACCAATAAACTTAAAATTTACTAAGCATCATCCCAAATTAAATATTTCAATACTATTAAATTCAATAAAATATGCCTGAATAACTGAACTCACGCTTATGCGTTCTTTTTATGGTCTTCTAAAAATTTAGCTAAACCGATATCTGTAAGAGGGTGATTCAATAAACCTGTGATTGAAGAAAGTGGTCCCGTCATTACATCAGCACCAATTTTAGCACAATCAATTACGTGCATTGTGTGTCTTACTGAGGCAGCTAAAATTTCCGTTTCGAAATTATAGTTGTCATAAATAAGTCTAATTTCACTAATTAAATTTAATCCATCTGTCGAGACATCATCTAAACGACCTATAAAAGGAGACACATAGGTGGCACCTGCTTTTGCTGCAAGCAATGCTTGACCGGCAGAAAATACTAAAGTACAGTTGGTTTTGATTCCTTTGTCTGAAAAGTATTTCAAGGCTTTTACACCGTCTTTTATCATTGGTATTTTTACCACAATTTGTTCGTGTAGAGCTGCCAAAGCTTCTCCTTCTTTCACCATTCCTTCAAAATCGGTGGCGATAACTTCTGCACTCACGTCCCCATCTACAATATTGCAAATATCAACATAATGTTGCTTTACATTAGTCTCTCCATTGATGCCTTCTTTCGCCATTAGCGATGGGTTAGTGGTTACTCCATCAAGGATTCCAAGGGCTTGCGCTTCTTTAATTTGTTCTAAGTTTGCTGTGTCTATAAAAAATTTCATGTGTTGTAAATTTGGTGTAAAGATATCACAATTTATAATGATTCATCAACATCTTCTGATAAATAAAATCAGGTAAAATTCGCTTTAAAACAATCGAAAACTTCTGAAGAAAACTACCAACTTTATAATGAATATTTGTTGGTGAGCCTTCAATTAGGGAAGCAACTTTATACGCCATTTGTATTGGGTCTTCGCCTTGGTCTACATGCTCATTCATAAGCTGAAGTTGTGTTTGATAAGCTCGGTAAGGCGAATGTTTGTTAGGTTCGACAGTATATCTTCCTGAAGCAATATTGGTAGCAAAATCTCCTGGCGCAATGCTATTCACATGGATATTGAAAGATTTTACTTCCATAGCAAGACTTTCTACTAAACTTATCAATGCAGCTTTGCTAGCGGAATAATATCCACGAAAGGGGAGTCCCATATAACCTGCAATTGATGTAATAAAAATAATCTGACCAGATTGTTGTTTCCGCAAATAAGGAAGTACTAAATTTGTTAATTCTATCGTTCCAAAAACATTGGTTTGAAAAGCTTTTTTAGCCGCATCGACTGAGGTTTCTTCCAAAGGGCCTGTGATGCCTACACCTGCATTGTTTACCAATACATCGATTTTACCTTCTTTCTGAATAATTTTTTCGATTTCTTGTTGAAATCCTTCAACATTGGCCAAATCTAATTGAAGCATTGTTACATTCGTTAGACTAGTTTTACTTCTACTTGTACCGTAAACCGTATGTTTTTCAGAAAGATGAAGCGCAATTTGCTTGCCTATTCCTGAAGATGCTCCTGTAACTAAAATTACTTTTTTAGACATTTGAAGAATTTGATGATTCAGCGAATAAAAATAAGTAAACAATAACAAATAGGCTTATTTTTAAATGAGTTTTATAAAAACAAAACCAAGCCAATTAATAAACGCGATAGGGGTGACACAAATCAGTCAGATAAGATGAAAAAACAACTATAACTCAATAAGCTAATCCTCTAAACTAGGATAGTCAGTATATCCTTTTGGTCCTTGGGTGTAGAAGGTAGATTCATCCCATCGCTGTAAATCAGCTTCTTTTTCAAAACGAACAGGTAAATCAGGATTAGAAATAAATAACTTACCAAAAGCTACAGCATCGGCAAGATTGTCATCAATTACTTGATTTCCTTTTTCTCGGTTAAATTTGTAGTTGATAATTAAATTTCCCTTGTAAAGTGGTCGAAAATGTTTGGCTACTTCAGTTACTAAAAAGGGCTCATCACTTACATCTGTAAATGGCTCTGAAAGATGCAAATAGGCTAAATCGTAAGTATTTAGTTTCTTTACAATGTATTCAAAAGTTGGAATGGTTTCTTCGTCTGCTTGCATACCAAAAACTCCGTGTAAACAAGGATTTAAACGAAGTCCAATTCGGTTAGATGGCATTTCTTTTTGAATTTCATCCAACACATCAAACAAAAATCTAGCTCTTTTTTCTATGCTTCCTCCAAAATCATCGGTTCTTTTGTTGGAAAATTTGTTGAAAAACTGATGAAATAAATACCCGTTAGATGAATGGATTTCAACTCCATCAAAACCCGCTTTCATCGCGTTGGCTGATGCCTTTCTGAAATCGGCTATCGTTTCCTGAATCTCTTCAAGACTCATTTCTTTTGGCGTAAGTGTTTCTTTAAAGCCTTCAGGTGTAAATGATTTGCTATTTGGATTGATTGCACTTGGTGCAAGTGGTAACTCGCCATCGTGAAAATCAGGATGAGAAATACGCCCGACATGCCACAACTGAATCACAATTTTGCTACCTTTCTGATGCACAGCTTCGGTTACTTTTTTCCATCCTTCAACTTGTTCGTCAGAATGAATTCCAGGAGTATGAACATACCCAACCGCACGCGGAGAAACTTGCGACCCTTCTGTAATAATTAGCCCCGCACTTGCTCTTTGTTGGTAATAAGTTGCGTGTAAATCAGTAGCCTTTTTTTCTTTATTATCTGCCCGTGAACGAGTTAAAGGAGCCATTATTACTCTGTTTTTAGCTTCTATTGCCCCAAATTGAATAGGCTTTAATAAGGCTTGTTTCATTGTAAACTTTATTTCATAGTACACGACAAAAAATAAATTTTCTAAAATTCCTTGATTTTTGCTCCTGTTCGCCTCAGGCGAAAGAAATCAAGGAAAATCAAGCTTCCACAACAGGCGGATTGGGGCAGAACTGATTTAATGAATATCAATTTTTGACGTGTACTTTAACTTTATTTGTTCAAAAAAGCTTCTTTAATTTCCTTTATACGATCTAATTTTTCCCAAGTAAATAATTCAACTTCTTTAGTGACTTTACCAGAGTAAGCCGATTCAAAAGTTTTGGTTACTTTTTGAGGTTCTTTTCCCATATGACCATAAGCAGCGGTTTCTCTATAAATTGGTTCACGTAATTGAAGCATATCTTCTATTCCCGCAGGGGTTAGATTGAACATTTTATTCAACTTAGCTGCAATTTCAGAATCTTTGAAGCTAGTTTTGTTAGTTCCATATGTGTTTAGGTAAACTGAGGTAGGCTCCTTTACTCCAATAGCATATGAAAGTTGTACAAGCGCTTCATCTGCAACGCCTGCCGCTACAAGGTTTTTAGCAATGTATCTACCCGCATAAGCAGCCGATCTATCTACTTTACTTGGATCTTTCCCTGAAAATGCTCCACCACCATGCGCACCTTTTCCTCCGTAGGTGTCTACAATAATTTTTCTACCTGTCAATCCTGTATCTCCGTGTGGTCCTCCGGTAACAAAAATCCCTGTGGGGTTGATATGATACGTAATATTATCATCAAACAAGCGCTGAATAGCTTCACTAAACTGA
>SKIG01000047.1 GCA_007116535.1 Psychroflexus sp. | reverse complement strand
AGAAGAAAAAGAGCGTGGTATTACTATCAACTCTTCTCACGTAGAGTATGCAACTGCAAATCGTCACTATGCACACGTTGACTGTCCAGGTCACGCAGATTACGTAAAGAACATGGTTACAGGTGCTGCACAGATGGATGGTGCTATTTTGGTTGTTGCTGCAACAGACGGACCAATGCCTCAAACTCGTGAGCACATCCTTTTAGGACGTCAGGTTGGTATTCCAAGAATTGTTGTTTTCTTAAACAAGGTTGACTTAGTTGATGATGAAGAGCTATTAGAATTAGTAGAGATGGAAGTAAGAGACTTGCTTTCATTCTATGAGTATGATGGTGATAATTCTCCAATCATTTCTGGTTCTGCTTTAGGAGCTCTTCAGGGAGATGCTAAGTGGTCTGAGACTGTATTACAGTTGATGGAAGCTGTTGATAACTGGATTGAAATGCCTCCTCGTGATGTTGAGAAAGATTTCTTAATGCCTATCGAAGACGTATTCTCAATTACAGGTCGTGGTACTGTTGCTACAGGACGTATCGAAACAGGTGTTGCAAACACAGGTGATGCAGTTGAAATCATTGGTATGGGTGCTGAAAAACTTAAATCTACAATTACAGGAGTTGAAATGTTCCGTAAGATATTAGATAGAGGTGAAGCAGGGGATAACGTAGGTATCTTATTGAGAGGTATTGAGAAAACTCAAATCTCTAGAGGTATGGTTATCGTTAAGCCAGGGTCAGTTACTCCACATGCTAAATTCAAAGCAGAGGTGTATATCTTGAAAAAAGAAGAAGGTGGACGTCACACTCCATTCCACAATAACTATCGTCCTCAGTTCTATGTTAGGACAACTGACGTTACAGGAACAATTAATTTGCCTGATGGAGTAGAGATGGTAATGCCAGGTGATAACTTGACAATTACAGTTGATTTGCTTCAGCCAATTGCAATGAACGTTGGATTACGTTTTGCAATCCGTGAAGGTGGACGTACTGTAGGAGCAGGTCAGGTTACTGAAATGTTAGACTAATTAGTATACTAATTATATAAAAAAGTTGAGGTGTCTTATGGGATACCTCTACTTTTCTATACGGGTTTAGCTCAGTTGGTAGAGCACTGGTCTCCAAAACCAGGTGTCGGGAGTTCGAGCCTCTCAACCCGTGCTTAGAAAGATAAAGTATTGTGGCAGGTTCCGAAGTATCGGGAAATCCTTAGCGAAGTAAATGTTAGTTAAGGTGCAAATCAAAGCAATCTAAAACAAGAAAATAAAATAATAAATACGAATGTTCGTAGGTTTCCGAAAGTAATCAAATGACATTTTCACATTTATTATCTAATTAAAATAATTTCAATAAAACAGTTCTTATGGCAGGTATTGTAAACTATATAAACGAATCGTTTTCAGAATTAAAAAACCATGTTACTTGGCCTACTTACGCCGAAGCACAGAGATTGATGTTGATAGTAGCAGTTTTTTCTGTTATATTTTCTCTTGCTATTTGGGGTATAGATGAATTGTTTAGTGGAGTTATTCAACAATATTTTAATCTGATAAAAAGATAACTATGTCAGATTCATCATTAAAAAAGTGGTATGTTGTAAGATCCGTTAGTGGTTCTGAAAACAAAGTAAAAGATTATATTGAAAAGGAGATCGCAGCAAATGGTCTTTCTGATTATGTTGATCAAATTCTTGTACCTACTGAAAAAGTAATACAAATAAGAAATGGTAAAAAATACAAAAAAGATAAGGTGTACTTTCCAGGTTATATAATGGTAAATGCCTCTTTGGAGGGTGAAATTGGTCACATTATTAAAAGTGTTAATGGTGTCATAGGATTCCTTGGTGAGACTAAAGGTGGAGATCCCGTGCCATTAAGAGAAAGCGAAGTTAATCGCCTTCTTGGTAAAGTAGATGAGCTTTCTACTAATGTAGATAGTGTTAATATTCCTTATGTTTTAAATGAAACTGTAAAGGTAGTAGACGGACCATTCAACGGTTTCACAGGTACTATTGATGAAATAAATGAAGAAAAGAGAAAACTTAAGGTAATGGTTAAAATATTCGGTCGTAAAACTCCGGTAGAACTTAGCTATGCCCAAGTTGAAAAAATATAATTGTTACACATAATTATTTAAAACGTGATTTTCAAACGCTTCCCTCTGAAAATCATTTAAACAAAGAAAAATGGCAAAAGAAATAAGTAAGGTTGTAAAACTACAAGTTAAAGGTGGTGCTGCTAACCCATCTCCACCAGTTGGACCTGCTTTAGGTGCTGCCGGTGTAAATATCATGGAGTTCTGTAAGCAATTTAACGGAAGAACTCAGGATAAAGCCGGAAAAGTCCTTCCTGTTGTAATAACAGTTTACAAGGACAAGTCTTTTGATTTTGTTATCAAAACACCTCCAGCAGCAGTCCAAATTATGGAAGCAGCCAAAGATAAAAAAGGTTCAGGTGAACCAAACAGAGCTAAAGTAGCAAACATTACTTGGGATCAAGTAAGAACAATTGCGGAAGATAAAATGCCTGATTTGAATGCATTTACTATCGAATCTGCTATGAAAATGGTTGCGGGTACAGCACGTTCAATGGGTATTAACGTAAAAGGTACAGCACCTTTCTAATTGAAAAATTAACATGGCAAAGCTTACAAAAAAACAAAAAGAAGCATTATCAAAGGTAGATTATTCTAAGCTACATTCACTTTCAGAAGCTTCTACTTTGGTAAAAGAAATAAGCACAGCAAACTTTGACGAATCAGTCGATATTGCTGTTAGACTTAATGTAGATCCAAGAAAAGCCAACCAAATGGTAAGAGGTGTTGTTACACTTCCTCACGGTACAGGTAAAGATAAAAAAGTTTTAGCTTTAGTAACTCCTGATAAGGAGCAGGAAGCTAAAGATGCTGGTGCTGATTATGTTGGTTTAGACGAGTACCTTGAAAAAATTAAAGGTGGATGGACTGATGTAGATGTTATTATTACTATGCCTGCAGTTATGGGTAAATTAGGTCCTTTAGGGCGTGTATTAGGACCAAGAGGTCTTATGCCTAACCCTAAGACAGGTACTGTAACTATGGATATTGCTAAAGCTGTTTCTGATGTAAAAGCTGGTAAAATTGACTTTAAAGTTGATAAGTCAGGAATAGTACATGCAGCTATTGGTAAATCATCTTTCGATGCAGAAAAATTAGCAGGAAATGCAAGAGAGTTATTAACTACTCTTGTAAAACTGAAGCCTTCTGTAGTTAAAGGTGCTTACATCAAAACAATTAATTTATCACCTACCATGGGACCTGCAATATCTATTGATACAAAGAGGTTCACTGAGCAATAATTTTAAGTTATGACAAGAGAAGAAAAATCACAAGTAATACAAGATTTAACTGCCCAGTTAGCTGAAACTCCAAGTATATATTTAACTGATATATCAGGTTTAAATGCATTAGATACGAGTAACTTAAGAAGAGCTTGTTTCAAAGCTAACATTAAGCTAATGGTAGTTAAGAACACGCTTCTTGCAAAAGCAATGGAGGCGTCAGATAAAGATTTTGGTGAACTTCCTACAGTTTTAAAAGGAAACACATCAATACTTTTATCGGAGACAGGAAATGCTCCTGCAAAAGTAATTAAGGATTTTAGAAAGAAAAACGAGAAGCCTATTCTTAAAGGTGCTTACGTTGAAGAATCAGTTTACGTTGGTGACGAAAACTTAGATGCCTTAGTAAGTATCAAGTCGAAAGAAGAAGTTATTGCAGATGTTATCGCATTGCTTCAATCGCCTGCTAAGAATGTTGTTTCTGCACTTCAGTCAGGAGGTAACAAACTTTCAGGAATTCTTAAAACACTTTCAGAAAAATAATACACTAATAATTAAATACACTTAAAAACGATAGAAAATGGCAGATTTAAAAGATTTCGCAGAACAATTAGTTAACTTGACAGTAAAAGAAGTAAATGAGTTAGCTGATATCCTTAAAAATGAGTACGGCATCGAGCCTGCAGCAGCAGCTGTAGCAGTAGCTGGGCCAGCAGCAGGAGGAGGAGAAGCAGCAGAAGAAAAAACTGAATTCGACGTAATGTTGAAAGCAGCAGGTGCTTCAAAACTAGCTGTTGTTAAATTAGTAAAAGAGCTTACAGGTCTTGGTCTTAAAGAAGCAAAAGAATTAGTTGATGGTGCACCATCAGCAATCAAAGAAGGTGTTTCTAAAGACGAAGCTGAGTCATTAAAATCTCAGTTAGAAGAAGCTGGAGCAGAGGTTGAGCTTAAGTAAGCAACAACCATAGTTTTTATAAGGTTTAGGCCGTCAGATGTACATCTGAAGGTCTAATCCATTTTGCGTATAAATACGCAACCAATGTTTTAGGCATTATTTTATAGTTAACTTTGTATTTCAAAATATAATTTTTGAATGCATAAAATTCTTTTTAGATGTTAGCAACACAAAATGAAAGAGTAAGCTTTTCGTCAGTTAAGCATCAACCAGATTATCCAGATTTTCTTGATATTCAGGTCAAATCTTTTAAAGATTTTTTCCAGTTAGAAACAAAAACTGATGAAAGATCAAACGAAGGTCTTTTTAAAACCTTCAAAGAAAACTTCCCAATCACAGATTCTAGAAATCAGTTTGTTTTAGAATTTATCGATTATTTTATTGACCCGCCTCGTTATTCTATCCAAGAGTGTATTGAGCGTGGTTTAACTTACAGTGTTCCTCTCAAGTCGAGATTAAAATTGTATTGTACAGACCCTGAACACGAGGATTTCGAAACTATTGTTCAAGACGTGTACTTAGGTACAATTCCTTACATGACTCCTAGCGGCACATTTATTATTAATGGTGCAGAACGTGTAGTTGTTTCTCAGCTTCACCGTTCACCAGGTGTTTTCTTTGGCCAGTCTTACCATGCTAACGGAACAAAATTATACTCAGCAAGAGTAATTCCTTTTAAGGGTTCATGGATCGAGTTCGCTACAGATATCAACAGTGTTATGTATGCGTACATCGACCGTAAGAAAAAATTACCTGTTACAACTCTTTTCCGAGCAATTGGATTTGAGCGTGATAAGGATATACTTGAAATTTTCGATTTAGCAGAAGAAGTAAAAGTTTCTAAAGCAGGCTTAAAGCGTGTCTTAGGAAGAAGACTTGCTGCTCGTGTATTAAATACATGGTACGAAGATTTCGTAGATGAAGATACAGGGGAAGTTGTTTCTATTGAACGTAATGAAATGATACTAGATAGAGATACAGTGATTGAAAAAGAGCATCTAGATGAGATTCTTGATACAGGAACAAAGACTATCTTGCTTCATAAAGATGATAACCAAACAGGGGACTTCGCAATTATATACAATACGCTTCAAAAGGATCCTACCAACACTGAAAAAGAAGCGGTAGAGCACATATATAGACAACTTAGAAATGCCGAACCGCCTGATGAAGAAACGGCAAGAGGTATTATCGATAAATTATTCTTTAGTGATCAACGTTACAACTTAGGTGAAGTTGGTCGTTATAGAATGAATAAAAAGTTAGGTCTTGATATCGATATGGAGAAGAAAGTTCTTACCAAAGAAGATATCATTACCATCATCAAATACCTTATTGAATTAGTAAATTCAAAAGCTGAAGTAGATGACATTGATCACTTATCAAACCGAAGAGTAAGAACAGTTGGCGAACAACTTTCACAGCAATTTGGTGTAGGTCTGTCGCGTATGGCTAGAACAATTCGTGAGCGTATGAATGTGCGTGATAACGAGGTGTTTACGCCAATCGATTTGATTAATGCTAAGACTTTATCATCGGTTATCAATTCATTTTTTGGGACAAACCAATTGTCTCAATTTATGGATCAAACTAACCCATTAGCAGAGATAACAAACAAGCGAAGACTTTCAGCTTTAGGACCTGGCGGACTTTCAAGAGAAAGAGCAGGTTTCGAGGTGCGAGATGTTCACTTTACTCACTATGGTCGTTTGTGTCCAATTGAAACTCCTGAAGGACCGAACATTGGTCTTATATCTTCTATGTCTGTTTACGGGAAAGTAAATGGAATGGGATTCATCGAAACTCCTTATCGTAAGGTTGAAAATGGAAAAGTTGATTTGAATTCTGAACCAATTTACCTTTCTGCTGAAGAAGAAGAAGAAAAATTGATAGCTCAGGCAAATATTCCTATTGCTGCAGACGGAACTATTGAGTCAGAACGTGTAATTGCAAGAATGGAGGGCGATTTCCCAGTAGTTGATCCAAAAGAGGTGAACTATATTGATGTTGCTCCTAACCAAATATCTTCTATTTCTGCTTCATTAATTCCATTCTTAGAGCACGATGATGCAAACCGTGCCCTAATGGGATCTAACATGATGCGACAAGCAGTTCCTTTATTAAGAGTTGATTCTCCTATTGTTGGTGCAGGTTTGGAAAGACGTGTAGCTAAAGATTCAAGAGTTTTAATTAACGCTGAAGGAGCAGGTGTTGTTCAGTATGTTGATGCACAGAAAATCGTTATCAAGTACGATAGAACTGAAGAAGAGAAATTAGTAAGCTTCGATTCTGATGAAGTAACCTATGAGCTAATCAAGTTTAGAAAAACTAACCAAGGTACATCTATCAACCTAAAGCCAATCGTAAAAATCGGTGACAGAGTTGAAGAAGGTCAAGTACTTTGTCAAGGTTATGCTACCGAAGCAGGAGAACTTGCTTTGGGTAGAAATATGAAAGTAGCTTTCATGCCTTGGAAAGGTTACAACTTCGAGGACGCGATTGTAATTTCAGAGCGTGTTGTAAGAGAAGATATGCTTACTTCAATTCATATTGATGAGTATTCTTTAGAAGTAAGAGATACCAAACTAGGTAATGAGGAGCTAACAGCAGATATACCAAACGTTTCAGAAGAGGCAACTAAAGACTTAGATGAAAACGGTATGATCCGTATTGGTGCTGAAATCAAGCCTGGTGACATTCTTATCGGTAAGATTACACCGAAAGGAGAAAGTGATCCAACACCTGAAGAAAAATTACTACGTGCAATTTTTGGTGATAAGGCTGGAGATGTAAAAGATGCATCTTTAAAAGCTTCTCCTTCATTGAATGGTGTTGTAATCAAAAAAAAACTATTCTCAAGAGCGGTAAAAGATAAGCGTGCAAGAGCTAAAGACAAGCAAGAAATTGATGCGCTTGAAGCAAAATACCACGTTAAGTTCGAAGAATTAAGAACAAAACTCATCGATAAGTTATTTACCCTTGTGAATGGTAAAACTGCTCAAGGTGTAATGAATGATTTAGGAGAAGAAATTCTTCCAAAAGGGAAAAAGTACACACTTAAGATGCTTAATGCTGTAGACGATTTCTCTTACTTAACAGGAGGAACCTGGACTACAGATGATGATTTAAACGGCTTAATTGCAGACTTAATTCATAATTATAAAATCAAATTAAACGACCTACAAGGAAACTTAAGAAGAGAGAAATTTACAATTTCTGTTGGGGATGAGTTACCTTCAGGTATTTTAAAACTTGCAAAAATTTATATTGCTAAAAAACGTAAATTAAAAGTAGGTGATAAAATGGCGGGTCGTCACGGTAACAAAGGTATCGTTGCTAAGATTGTTCGTCAAGAAGACATGCCTTTCTTAGAAGACGGAACTCCTGTAGATATTGTATTAAATCCACTTGGTGTACCATCTCGTATGAACATAGGTCAGATTTATGAAACTGTTCTTGGATGGGCAGGTCAAAAATTAGGTAAGAAGTTTGCGACTCCAATTTTTGATGGAGCAACGATAGACCAAATTAATGAATTGACAGATCAAGCAGGCATTCCTAGATATGGTCATACTTATTTGTATGACGGAGGTACAGGAGAGCGTTTTGACCAACCAGCTACCGTGGGTGTTATTTATATGTTGAAACTTGGTCACATGATTGATGACAAAATGCACGCAAGATCTATCGGACCTTACTCACTTATTACACAGCAACCATTGGGTGGTAAAGCTCAATTTGGTGGACAGCGTTTTGGAGAGATGGAGGTGTGGGCTCTTGAAGCTTATGGTGCTTCAAGCACACTAAGAGAAATCTTAACTGTAAAATCAGATGACGTTATAGGAAGAGCTAAAACTTATGAGGCTATCGTTAAAGGAGAAGCAATGCCAGAACCAGGTATTCCAGAATCTTTCAACGTACTAATGCACGAATTAAAAGGTTTAGGTCTAGACATAAAATTAGAAGAGTAAAGCAACTTCCGCAGACTTTATTTAGTTTGCGGAAAGCTTTGATAAATTATTGAATTAATTCTTAGCGAACTTATATCATGGCAAGAAATAATGAAAAAAGTACACAAGTGAGATTTAATAAAATCTCCATTGGTTTAGCTTCTCCTGAGCAGATTCTTAGCGAATCTAGAGGTGAAGTAATCAAGCCAGAAACCATTAACTACAGAACTCACAAACCTGAAAGAGACGGTCTTTTTTGCGAGCGTATATTCGGTCCTGTAAAAGATTATGAATGTGCTTGTGGAAAGTATAAGCGTATTCGTTACAAAGGAATCGTTTGTGACAGATGTGGGGTAGAAGTTACCGAGAAAAAAGTTAGACGTGAGCGTGTTGGACACATTAGTTTAGTGGTTCCAGTTGCTCATATTTGGTATTTCAGATCACTTCCTAATAAGTTGGGTTACCTTCTAGGTATTCCTTCTAAGAAGTTAGATATGATTATCTACTACGAAAGATACGTAGTAATACAGCCAGGTATTGCAAAAAATGCAGACGGAGAAGAGCTTAAGAAAATGGATTTCTTAACCGAAGAAGAATACCTAGCTATTTTAGATACTTTACCTCAAGAAAATCAATATTTAGACGATGAAGATCCAAACAAGTTCATCGCTAAGATGGGAGCTGAGTGTCTAATTGAAATTTTACAGCGTTTAGACTTAGATAAATTGTCTTATGAATTACGTCATAAGGCGAATAATGAAACTTCTAAACAAAGAAAAACTGAAGCACTTAAGAGACTTCAAGTAGTTGAAGCGCTTAGAGATTCTAAAAATAATAGAGAGAATAATCCTGAGTGGATGATCATGAAAGTGATTCCTGTTATTCCACCTGAATTAAGACCTCTTGTACCACTAGATGGTGGTCGTTTTGCAACTTCAGATTTGAATGACCTTTACCGTAGAGTGATTATCAGAAATAACCGTTTGAAGCGATTGATGGAAATCAAAGCTCCTGAAGTAATCTTACGTAACGAAAAACGTATGCTTCAAGAAGCAGTTGATTCTTTATTTGATAACACTAGAAAGGCTTCAGCTGTAAAGACAGATTCAAATAGACCACTAAAATCACTTTCAGATTCATTGAAAGGGAAGCAAGGTCGTTTCCGTCAAAACTTACTTGGTAAGCGTGTAGATTATTCTGCTCGTTCGGTAATTGTCGTTGGACCTGAGTTAAAAATGTATGAATGTGGTCTTCCTAAGGATATGGCTGCAGAACTTTACAAGCCATTCATCGTTCGAAAGTTAATCGAAAGAGGTATTGTAAAAACAGTTAAGTCAGCGAAGAAAATCATAGACAAAAAAGAACCTGTTGTTTGGGATATTTTAGAAAACGTGTTGAAAGGCCATCCTGTGCTACTCAACCGTGCTCCAACCCTTCACAGACTTGGTATTCAAGCTTTCCAACCAAAATTAATTGAAGGTAAAGCTATTCAGTTACACCCATTAGTTTGTACGGCTTTTAACGCCGATTTCGATGGGGATCAGATGGCGGTTCACTTGCCATTAGGACCTGAGGCTATTTTAGAGGCGCAACTTTTAATGTTGGCTTCTCATAATATTCTGAATCCTGTCAATGGTTCACCAATTACTGTGCCTTCTCAGGATATGGTACTTGGATTGTACTATATGACAAAAATGCGTGTTTCTACACCAGATTATAAAGTAAATGGCGAAGGCCTTACTTTCTATTCAGATGAAGAAGTAGTCATCGCTCTTAACGAAAGAAGAGTAGAACTTAATGCTAAGATAAAAGTACGTGCAAAAGATTTCAACGAAGATGGTGAACTAGTTTATCAACTAATTGAAACTACTCCAGGTAGAGTTATCTTTAATCAGCAAGTACCTGAAAAAGCAGGTTTCATTAACCGCGTATTGAACAAAAAAGCGCTTCGTGATGTAATTGCGAATATATTGAGTTTGACAAGTGTTCCTGAAACTAGTGAATTCTTAGATAATATTAAGTCACTTGGTTACGAATATGCTTTCAAAGGTGGATTGTCTTTCTCTCTAGGAGATATTATTATCCCTGAAGAAAAGCAACAACTTATTGATGAAGCAAACCAAGAGGTACTAGGTGTTGTTGCTAACTACAATATGGGTCTTATTACCAATAACGAACGTTACAATCAAGTTATTGATATTTGGACAGCGACTAACGCTAACCTTACTGAATTAGCAATGAAGCGTATTACAGAAGACAAGCAAGGCTTCAACTCTGTATACATGATGCTTGATTCAGGTGCGAGGGGGTCTAAAGAACAGATTCGCCAGCTTACAGGTATGCGAGGATTAATGGCAAAACCAAAGAAATCTACAGCAGCAGGTGGAGAAATTATCGAAAATCCGATTCTTTCTAACTTTAAAGAAGGGCTTTCAATTTTAGAATACTTTATTTCAACTCACGGTGCTCGGAAAGGTCTTGCCGATACGGCATTGAAAACTGCTGATGCAGGTTACTTAACTCGTCGTTTAGTTGATGTTTCTCAGGATGTAATTATCCGAGAGGAAGACTGTGGTACATTGAGAGGTATTGAAGTTGAAGCATTGAAGAAAAATGAAGAAATCGTTGAAACACTTGCGGAAAGAATTATTGGTAGAACTGCTTTAAATGATATCGTAGATCCTATTACACAGCAATTATTTGTACATTCAGGAGAAGAAATCAACGAAGTAGCAGCTAAGAAAATAGAAAACTCCGCACTTATTTCCGTTGAAGTACGTTCACCATTAACTTGTGAATCTAAACAAGGAATTTGTGTGAAATGTTACGGAAGAAACCTTGCAACTAACAAAACAGTTCAAAAAGGTGAAGCAGTTGGTGTTGTAGCTGCTCAGTCTATTGGTGAACCGGGTACACAGCTTACTCTTAGAACCTTCCACGTTGGTGGTATTGCAGGTAACATTTCAGAAGAAAATAAACTGGAAGCTAAATTTGATGGTGTTGCAGAAATTGAAGACCTTAAAACAGTAAAAGCTCAAGACGCAGAAGGAAATGACGCTGAAATAGTTATTTCTAGAACTTCTGAGATTAAAGTTGTAGACAAAAAATCAGGTATTACATTAAGTACTAATGTTATTCCTTACGGTTCACAGTGTTTTGTGAAACCTGGTCAGGCAATTAAACGAGGAGATGTAATCTGTAAGTGGGATCCTTACAACGGTGTAATTATTTCAGAATTTGCAGGTAAAATCAAATTTGAAAATATCGTTCAAGGGCAAACTTTTGCAGTAGAAAGCGATGAGCAAACAGGATTTGAAGAAAAAGTAATCATCGAATCTAAAAACAAACGTAAGATTCCTACGCTTCACATTACTGATGCAGACGGAGAGAAACTGCGTTCATACAACTTACCTGTAGGAGCTCACTTGATGGTAGATGACGAAGAGGATATTAAGATTGGTAAAGTTTTAGTAAAAATACCTCGTAAGTCTTCTAAAGCAGGTGATATTACTGGAGGTCTTCCTAGATTGACAGAATTATTCGAAGCTAGAAACCCTTCTAACCCTGCGGTAGTTTCTGAGATTGATGGTGTTGTTTCGTTTGGTAAAATCAAGCGTGGTAATAGAGAAATCATAGTAGAATCTAAGCTTGGAGAAGTTAAGAAATACCTAGTTAAACTCTCTAACCAAATCCTTGTTCAAGAAAATGACTATGTTAGAGCAGGAATGCCTCTTTCTGATGGTTCAGTTACTCCTGAAGATATCTTAAATATCAAAGGGCCATCTGCTGTTCAACAATACTTGGTAAACGAAGTACAGGAAGTATATCGTTTACAAGGGGTGCAAATCAACGATAAGCACTTTGAAGTAGTTGTTAGACAAATGATGCGTAAAGTAAAAGTAAATGATCCTGGTGATACACTTTTCTTAGAAAATCAATTGGCTCACAAACAAGACTTTATCGATGAAAACGATAACTTATTTGGTAAAAAAGTTGTGACTAATGCAGGTGATAGTTCAACTTTAGTGGAAGGACAAATTGTAACTCTACGTGAACTTAGAGATGAAAACTCTAAATTGAAGCGTGAAGATAAGCAATTGGTTGAAGCTAGAGATGCAGAACCTGCAACTGCTACGCCTATACTTCAAGGTATTACAAGAGCTTCACTACAAACAAAATCGTTTATTTCTGCTGCTTCCTTCCAGGAAACTACAAAAGTACTAAACGAAGCTGCGGTAAGCGGAAAAGTTGACCACTTAGAAGGACTAAAAGAAAATGTTATTGTTGGGCACAGAATTCCTGCAGGAACAGGTTTACGTGAATTTGACAATATCATAGTTGGTTCTATTGAGCAAGTTGACGAAGTACTAGGAAATACGCAAGAAATTAAAGTTAATTACAATTAATAAATTGTTATGAGTGATAATAATAATCAAAACAAAACTCCTAAAAAACTGAATATTCAGTTGGATGAAGATGTAGCCCAAGGTAAATATAGCAATCTTGCTATCATAAACCATTCCGCTACAGAATTTGTCTTGGACTTTGTTAATGTAATGCCGGGAACTCCAAAAAGCAGTGTTCAATCTAGAATTATTATGTCTCCTATGCATACCAAAAGGTTGCTAAGAGCTTTAAAAGATAATATAGATAAATACGAGCGAGCAAATGGCAGTA
Source organism: Psychroflexus sp. (assembly GCA_007116535.1). Taxonomy (GTDB): domain Bacteria; phylum Bacteroidota; class Bacteroidia; order Flavobacteriales; family Flavobacteriaceae; genus Psychroflexus. The sequence continues at coordinate 214 of SKIG01000047.1, read as the reverse complement.
TAGATGAAAAGGATCCTCATCATAATATTCCATTAAACTTTGGCCCAACGGGACAAGCTTAAGATAAAAACCCTGAACATTTGTTCAGGGTTTTTTTTGCTTTTCTAAAAGTAGTTTATCTTGTCGTTACGTTAAAAGTGATTTCGTCACTTATTGCTTTATCACCTAAGCCTTCAAAAAAGTTAGAAGACATAAATTTAATCCCATACTTTGT
>SKIG01000048.1 GCA_007116535.1 Psychroflexus sp. | reverse complement strand
GTTCAAAACAATCTATAAACTGACCATAGCATTTAATTAAAATGACTGTGTTTGGTTGAAAGGATTATCTTTAAAGGAAACACTATATTATCTTACCATGCTTATAAAACTTAGTTTCTGAGCTACTAATCAATTCAAAATCGATGTTTCTTTTGACTAAATTTGCTTTCTTTACACGAACCACCACTTCATCACCTAGTTGGTAAGCTGCTTTGGTGCGTTTTCCGATGACGGCGTAGTTTTCTTGGTCGAAGTAAAAATGGTCGCCGTCCATATCTCTTAGGCGAACCATTCCTTCACAACGGTTTTCGATAATTTCTATAAACATCCCAAAATCAGTAACTCCCGAAATAACCCCAACAAACTCTTGGTTTTCGTATTGTTGCATGAACTTTACTTGCATGTACTTTATCGAATCTCTTTCAGCATTGGTAGCTAAATTTTCCATTTGCGAAGAATGCTTACACTTCTCTTCATAATCTTCTTGCGGAACGCTGTTTTTGCCATCCAAGTAACGTTGCAACAAGCGGTGCGCCATTACATCAGGGTATCTTCGAATGGGAGAAGTAAAATGCGAATAATGCCCAAAAGCCAATCCATAGTGACCAATATTTTTAGTAGAATAATACGCCTTCGCCATCGAGCGAATTGCCAACGTATCTATTAAATTCTGCTCTCCTTTTCCTTGCACATCCTCCAAGAGTTTGTTCAAAGATTTGGTAACAGATTTTTTGTTTTTTATTCTTAAGTTGTAGCCAAACTTACTCACTAAATTGTTTAGTGAAACTAACTTTTCAGGATCTGGTTCGTCATGACAACGATAGACAAAAGTTTTTGGGGGCTTTTGAAGACTAATGAATTCCGATACCTTTTTATTAGCTAAAAGCATAAATTCTTCAATCAGCTTGTTAGCGTCTCGTGAAGTTTTAAAGAAAACTCCTTCAGGATCGTTGGCATCATTCAAATTGAATTTAACTTCAACTTTATCAAAAGAAATGGAGCCGTTATTCATGCGTTGAACGCGCATTTTCTTTGCCAACCTATCCAATTCTAGAATAGCAATCTTCAATTCATCAGAAACATCGTAACTTTTTCCTGTTAGCGAAACACTCGCATCTACGGTGTTTCCTTCAGTTTCGATGATAAATTGTGCTTCTTCATAGGCAAAACGCGCATCGGAATAGGTAACGGTTCTTCCAAACCATTCGTTGGTAATTTTCCCTTGGGGCGTCATTTCAAAAACAGCCGAGAAGGTATATTTTTCTTCATTTGGTCGAAGCGAACAAGCATTGTTTGAAAGTACTTCGGGCAACATCGGAACTACTCGATCGACAAGGTAAATCGAGGTTGCTCTGTTGTAAGCTTCGTCATCCAACACCGTTCCTGGTTGAACGTAGTAGGAAACATCTGCAATGTGAATTCCGATTTCGTAATTGCCGTTTTCCAAGACTTGAAAACTCAGTGCATCATCAAAATCTTTGGCGTCGGCAGGGTCGATGGTAAAAGTAAGCACCTCCCTCATGTCGCGACGGCGTTTGATTTCCTCCGGTTGAGTACTTGTATCTAGTTGATCTGCAAAAGCTTCAACCTCAGCAGGGAATTTTTCGGGTAAGCCGTATTGAGCTAAAATAGCGTGAATTTCAGTCTGATGTTCTCCGGGTTGACCGAGTACTTCAACGATTTTACCGCGTGGGGAATCATCATTTTTTCGCCATTCGCTTAATTCAACTACAACCATTTCACCATCTTTTGCTTCGCCTAAATGATCGGGAGAAACAAAAATATCGGTGTACATTTTAGGGTCTTGCATAACCACAAAACCAAAACTTTTTTGCAGCTGTAACACGCCCACAAAACGGTTTTTTTGACGCTCGACTACTTCAACTACTTCTCCTTCGGAGCTTGAATTTTTTCGTTCTTTGAACACATACACCAAAACACGGTCTTTGTGAAAAGCCTTATTCAGGTTTTTGTTAGCTATGCGTATATCGTGTTCTAAATCTTCTACCACCACATAGGCGTCTCCCTTTGCAGTCATATCAATAACACCTTCATACATATCTGAACTGCCGTTGAATTGAAATCTCCCCCTACTTACTTGTACTAACTTTTGTTTTGCCGTTAGCTGTGCTAAGGTACGAATAATCCTATTTCTTGTTTTGGTATCGGTAACTTCAAGGCGAGCAGCAATCTGTTTATAGTTGAAATCCTTGCCCTCGTTAGCTCGGAATATTCGGAGTATTTTTTCGGTTAAATGTTCTGTAGATGGGTTGTTGTTTTTCTTTTTATTTCGCATTATTGTTTATTAAAACTTTTTCAAAGATAAGGCTAATCTATTTAGTTTGTGGGTTTGAAGATTATTTCTTTGTTATATGTTTCATTATGTGAGTTTTACTAAATATTTTTTTAGAATACTTCAAAGTTAGTTTTGAAAAATTTACTTTAGCAGAATGGTTTTAGTATCTTCAGATTTCTTAAATGTTGTATTCATTCTAATTGCTGCTATTTCAGCGCTAATACTTCCATTTGAGCTTTTCCTGTTTTCTTATGCATTTTTAGGGCCAATACATTATTTGACAGAAATCAATTGGTTGAATAGTAGGAAGTTTTTTGCTAAAAGTAAACTTCCTATCTATTTAATTATAAGTGCTACGCTAGCTTTAAGTTTACTTTATTTTACAAATTATTTTCAATTATCCCCCTCTTTTCTATCAAAACAGAGATTGGCAAGTATGGCAACCTATGCTATTTTATTGAGCTTTGTTTTTGTATTATTTACTGAGCTTTTGTCAGAAAAACTGACCATAAGCAAATACCCTCAAATATTTATTTTTTTCATGTCATTGTTATTGACTGTCATTTTACTAAGAAAAAATTACCAAGTTCACTTAGTTACTTTTGTATTTCTTCCTACCTTAATACATGTATTTCTGTTTACTTTTTTCTTTATGTGGTTTGGTTACTTAAAAAAACCAAATTCACTTGGGCTTTTGAGCCTTGTATTGATGCTGATAATTCCCTTAGCAATCGCTTTTCTGCCTTTTGAAATTTTCAATTTTAATACCTCTACAGCTGCAATTGACACGTATTCTAACAGCGGTTTTCAAACGTTGAATAGAGTTTTATATAGTATTTTTGATAGCTCAATTACAACCGAAACTAATTTTTATGAGACTATAAAAGGTATAAAAATTCAATCGTTTATTGCCTTTGCTTATACCTATCATTATTTGAATTGGTTTGCTAAAATAAATATTGTCGGTTGGGCAAAATCTATCTCTAAAATAAATTTACTAGTCATCTTATGTCTTTGGGGGTTAGCAGTTGGCTTATATATTTATAATTTTAAAATCGGACTATTGGCTTTGTTTTTTATGAGCCTAGGACATGTGTTGTTAGAATTTCCTTTAAACATAAAAGTGATGAAAGGAATTTTGAGTCATTACCATATTAAGTTTAAGGCTTATTGGGGGTAGGTTGTTCGGTAAAAATCAATTTCAAATCCCTCTTGGGCTTCCCGATAGAAATCGGGATAAACCCCGCCTGAACGGACGGGCAGGTTCTCGCCCAACAGCGTCCACAAAAAAACCCAACACTCGCGTGTTGGGTTTTCTTTGCTCCCC
>SKIG01000029.1 GCA_007116535.1 Psychroflexus sp. | reverse complement strand
TTCCGTTGTTAATTTCTTTTTCTTCAGGTTGAATGAAGGTCAGTTTTCCTTTTTTGTCTTCCGACATCAGTATCATACCTTGACTTTCAACTCCTCTTAATTTTCGTGGTGCTAAATTTATGAGCACGCTTACTTTTTTTCCGATAACTTCATCAGCCGAAAAGTGTTGTGCAATTCCTGAAACGATGGTTCTTACATCAATTCCCGTATCTACTTTTAAGACTAAAAGCTTATCTGCTTTCGGCATTTTTTCCGCTTCTAAAATAGTTCCTACACGGATATCCATAGCTGAAAAATCCTCAAAAGTCACCAAAGGTTTTTGTGGCTCAGCTTGTTTGTTTTCTAAATCATTCACTTTTTTGGTATTGGCTAATTTTTCTAACTGAAAATACACTTCTTCATCTTCAACTTTACTGAAAAGTAACGATGCTTCATTTAATTGATGGTTTTCAGGTAAAAACTCTTTAGTATTCATCAAACTTTGCCAATTCAGTGGGGTTTCTAAATTTTCAAAAGCTAAGATTGAAGCTAATTTTTTTGATGTCAATGGAATAAAAGGTTCACTTAGTAAAGCCAAAGCAGCAGCAAACTGATTTGCTACATACATGATGCTTGCTGTCCTCGCTTCATCTGTTTTAATTTTTTTCCACGTCTCTTCATCTGCTAAATACTTGTTTCCGATACGCGCCAAATTCATCATTTCTGTTTGTGCTTCTCTGAATTTATAGCGTTCGATTGCCTTACTTACATTATGCGTTTGTGTGGCAATTTCATTTAAAACAGACTTGTCTAATTCGGTTAGGTTTCCTTGCGATGGAATTTTTCCCTCGTAATATTTATGGGTAAGTACCACAACTCGGTTGATAAAGTTACCAAAAATTCCGACTAACTCAGCGTTATTTCTGTTTTGAAATTCTTTCCACGTAAAGTCGTTGTCTTTAGTTTCAGGAGCAGTTGCAGTAAGTGTGTAGCGTAACACGTCTTCTTTGCCGGGAAATTCTTCTAAATACTCGTGCAACCAAACTGCCCAATTTTTAGAGGTGGAAAGCTTCTGTCCTTCTAAGTTTAAAAATTCATTGGAAGGAACATTATCAGGAAGAATAAAGCTTCCCTCTGCCTTCAACATACTTGGAAAAATGATACAATGAAAAACAATATTGTCTTTTCCAATAAAGTGTACCAATTTGGTATCTTCATCTTTCCAATAGGGTTCCCAATTTTTCTCTTTTTTTGCTTCCCATTCCTTTGTAGCAGAAATATATCCGATTGGCGCATCAAACCAAACATAAAGCACTTTTCCTGTTGCATTTTCGACAGGGACGGGAATTCCCCAATCCAAGTCGCGGGTTACCGCACGTGGGCGTAAACCATCTTCTATCCATGATTTGCATTGTCCGTAAACGTTGGGTTTCCAATCATGTTTATGGTTGTCTAAAATCCACTCTCGCAACCAAGTTTCGTATTCATTTAATGGAAAAAACCAATGCTTTGTTTCTTTTAATTCAGGTTTGTTTCCTGTGATTGCCGATACGGGATTGATTAAATCTGTAGCATTTAAGGAAGTGCCGCATTTCTCACACTGATCTCCATAGGCTTCAGGATTGCCACATTTTGGACAAGTTCCTGTTACAAAACGGTCTGCTAAAAACTGATTCGCTTTTGGGTCATATAATTGTTCGGTTGTTTCTTCAATAAACTTATTGTTTTCATAAAGTTTTTTGAAGAATTCCGAGGCAGTTTCGTGGTGAATTTCCGCTGAAGTACGCGAATAATTATCGAATTCTATCCCAAAATCTGCAAAAGATTTTTTGATGATAGCATGGTACTTGTCAACTACATCTTGAGGTGTAACCCCTTCTTTTTTTGCTTTGATAGTGATTGGTACTCCGTGCTCATCACTTCCACAGACGAAAACTACATCACGATTATTGAGACGCAGGAAACGAGTATATATATCAGCAGGAATATAAACCCCCGCCAAATGTCCGATGTGAATAGGACCATTGGTGTAGGGTAGAGCTGCCGTAATGGTGTATCTTTTAGGTTGATTCATGTATATTTTATGAAGCCGCAAAGGTAAGTAAAATTAAGAAAAAAAGTTTTGAAGAAACTTAGCTGGTTTTTTAGAATTTGGCTTTATAAGTTTGTATTATTTTGTCACTTACACTTCAACTTCAAAATGCTTCATTAATGTGGCATAATTATCTTGAGCAGATAGACAAGTATCTACTAAATAGCCTTTAACTTTGAGGTATTCTGACAAACCTCTGTAGTAGAAAAACTTGAATTCATCTTCAATAATAAAAGGGATAATGTTATTCTTTAAACATTCCTTGAATATGATTAGTCTTCCAACTCTTCCATTTCCGTCTTGAAATGGATGGATTTTCTCAAAATGGTAGTGAAAATCAATAATATCGTAAACACTAATAGTTTTCTTACGGTTATAATTTATCAATAATTCACTTATGTGTTTTTCTACCTCATGTGGTTGAGATGTTTCCAATCCTCCAACAACATTGGGTTTTGATTTATATTCCCCAACATTGAACCATTCTTTTTTTGAGTCGGAGGTGTTGTATTTAAGTATTTTATGAAATTTTTTGATATGTTTTTCTGACAAAGGCTCATTTGCTATTTTAAGCATATAATCGAAGCTTTGAAAATGATTCACAGTTTCAATAATATCGTCAATGTTTGTAGTGTTAGCTCCTTCTTCGGTGACTAAGGTGTTGGTTTCGTAAATGTATCTTGTTTGTTTTTCTGATAGTTTACTGTCTTCTATTCTATTGGTGTTGTATGTAAGTCTTATTTGGGTTTCGTGATAAATACCGCCTTTTAGCCTGCTCGATTTTTCTTCTTGTAAAGTTTCTAAAAGTTTCATTAGTGTAGCATTATCATATTTAACGAAGATACTTTTTTCTTTTTATTTTTTGTAGAATAAAAACGATTTTGATTTTTCCTTGATTACATAACCTATTGTCAATTAAACTATCAAACCTCCACAACTTCAATTCCTCCGAATAAACCTATATAGACAATGATTTTTTTCTGAATTGAAAAGCCGAGTGCTTCCACCGCTTCCGCATATTGATTTACTTGAGCAATAAATGCCTCCGAAGATTCACCTGTTTTATAGTCGATGATAATTGCTTTTTTGCCTTCAAAAACCACTCGGTCAGGGCGGAATAAATTTCCTTGATGCAGCAACTCTTTTTCATTCCATGCTTCTACACCTTCCTTGTAGTAGATTTTTAATTTAGGGTGAAAGCATATTTCTTCTAAGGTTTGCTTTAATTCAGCGGCTTCTGTTTTGTTTATTTCACCTTTGTTAAAGGATTTTTTGATGACAGCTTCAACTTGAGTGTTTTCTTTCAATTCAGCAAGCAATTGGTGAATTAAATTTCCTCTTTCTAAGGCATCAATTCTTCCTTGAGTCCACAGAAAACTTCGATGAGAAAGCATGTCCAAAGCGCTTTCTTCTCGCATAGAAAGCTTTTCAATAAATTGATTTTCTTCACTTACTTTTGAAGCACTCAATTGCATTGGCGAACCAAAAGTGTAGAGAAACTTTCCATCTTCCCATTTGTCTGAATGCGCTAAAAAATCAGCTAAAAAAGCACTGCAATTATCGCTTCCAAACGA
>SKIG01000027.1 GCA_007116535.1 Psychroflexus sp. | reverse complement strand
GAATTATTTGGTGTCCCCTTTAATGAAGCACACAATGCAACTGCCGATGTGGAAGCTACCACAAGGTGTTTTTTTGAGTTAATCCGCAAAGGAATTTATTCTACGAAAGAGCTTCAACAAGCAGTGGGGTATTTAGATGAATTTCGTTCTAAGCATACAGAGCCAATTCAACCAGTTGGGTTAAAGCACGTCAACCTAAAAGAAGCTTCAGCTAAACTAAAAAAGAAAGAAGATGCGGCAACTGAAAGTATTTCAGCAAGCGAAATAAAAGAAAATTTGGCTGACTTGGCCGATGTAAACTTTGTACACCTTCACAACCATAGTAAGTTTTCGATTCTTCAATCGACAATGTCTGTGCAACAAATTGTTGAAATGGCTGCTAAGCATAAAATGCCAGCTGTTGCTATGACAGATCATTCCAACATGATGGGGGCTTTTCACTTTGTAAAAGCAGCCAACGATCACAATAAAAAGGCAAAACAAGAAGCCGAAGAAAAAGGAAGTGAAGCAGGGATATTTCCTGTAAAACCAATTGTAGGTTGCGAGCTGCAAGTTTGCGAAGATCACACCGATAAATCAAGAAAAGACAACGGTTATCAAGTCGTCTTTTCAGCTAAAAATAAGAATGGATACCACAATTTAGCGAAGTTATCTTCACTTGGATTTACCGATGGGATTTACTACGTTCCCAGAGTTGACAAAAAGCTCATCGAACAATACAAGGAAGACCTCATTGTCCTTTCAGGAAACACCTACGGTGAGATTCCAAATAAAATTTTGAATATAGGTGAGAAGCAAGCAGAAGAAGCACTTGTTTGGTGGAAAGAAACTTTTCAAGACGACTTTTATATTGAACTTATGCGTCATCACCAAGATGATGAAGATCGTGTAAATGAAACCTTAATCAAGCTTGCTCACAAACACAATGTCAAACTTGTAGCTACTAATAACACCTATTATGCTTTGCAGGAAGATGCCAATGCACACGACATTCTGCTTTGTGTGAAAGACGGTGAAAAGCAAGCAACTCCAATTGGTAGAGGCCGTGGTTTTAGGTATGGGCTTCCTAATGATGAATACTTTTTTAAGGCTTCGGAGGAAATGAAAAGTTTGTTCAAGGATTTGCCAGAAGCTATCAAAAATACGGCTGAAATCGCCCAGAAGGTGGAAGCTTTCGAGTTAGCAAGAGATGTATTGCTTCCTGCATTTGAAATTCCTGATGAATTTATGCATGAGGTGGATAAATTAGACGGAGGCAAACGTGGAGAAAATGCCTTTTTAAGACACATCACTTATGAAGGTGCTAAAAAACGTTACGGAGAAATAACAGAAGCTATCAAAGAACGCCTCGACTTTGAATTAGAAATTATTGCTAACACAGGCTATCCTGGATACTTCTTAATTGTTGAAGACTTTATTCGAGAAGCAAGAAAAATGGGGGTTTCTGTAGGTCCAGGACGTGGTTCAGCAGCAGGAAGTGTAGTTGCTTATTGCTTAAAAATCACCAACATAGACCCCATTAAATACGACTTACTTTTTGAGCGTTTCCTAAATCCTGAGCGAGTCAGTATGCCTGATATCGACATCGACTTTGACGATGAAGGTAGAAGTAAGGTAATGGATTATGTCATTCAGAAATATGGAGCAAACCAAGTAGCGCAAATCGTTACTTACGGAACTATGGCTGCGAAATCTGCTATTCGAGATACCGCGCGCGCATTGGATTTACCACTGTATGAAGCCGACCGTATAGCCAAGCTGATTCCTGATATGACCAAGTTTGGAAAAATATTTGGTGTAGATGACAAAGTGCTTTCAAGCAAGTTTAGGTCGGAAGATTACGAAAAGGTAAAGCAACTGATTAGTATTTCTGAGGGAGATTCGCCTGAAGCAGAAACCATCAATCAAGCACGAATTTTGGAAGGTTCGGTTAGAAATACAGGAATTCATGCCTGTGGTGTTATCATTACCCCTGACGATATCACCAAGTTTGTTCCCGTGCAGTTGGCCAAGGATTCTGCCTTGTATGTTACTCAATTTGATAATTCAGTGGCTGAAGATGCGGGACTCTTAAAAATGGATTTCTTGGGACTAAAAACCCTTACCCTTATAAAAGATACGGTTAGCATAGTTAGAGCAAAGCATAATATTGAGCTTGACCCTGACAGCTTTCCTTTGGATGATGAGAAAACCTATGAACTTTTCCAACGAGGTGAAACGGTAGGTATTTTTCAGTATGCATCGGTGGGAATGCAGAAATACATGAAGGAACTAAAGCCTACTGTTTTTGAAGACCTCATCGCAATGAATGCCTTGTATAGACCGGGACCTTTGGAATATATTCCAGATTTCATTAAACGTAAACACGGCGAGCAGGAAATCAATTACGATTTACCTGAAATGGAAGAATACCTAAAGGAAACTTACGGGATCACGGTTTACCAAGAGCAGGTAATGTTACTATCGCAGAAGTTGGCCGATTTTACTAAAGGTGAAGCTGACGTACTTCGAAAGGCAATGGGTAAAAAACTGAAGGATGTCTTGGCGAAATTGAAACCAAAGTTCATCAATCAAGCAAAAGCAAAAGGACATCCCGAAGAAAAATTAGAAAAAATTTGGAAAGATTGGGAGGCTTTTGCGGCTTATGCTTTCAACAAATCCCACTCTACTTGTTATGCTTGGATAGCTTACCAAACCGCTTACCTTAAAGCGCATTATCCTGCTGAATACATGGCTGCTGTGCTTTCCAACAACATGAATGACATCAAAAAGGTGAGCTTCTTTATGGAGGAATGTAAGCGCATGGGGCTAAATGTACTTGGCCCTGATGTAAATGAATCATACTACAAGTTTTCTGTTAACAAAGACAATGCAGTTCGTTTTGGAATGGGAGCCATTAAAGGAGTAGGAAGCCCTGCCGTACAAACCATTGTAGAAAACCGAAAAGAAGAAGGACCTTACAAATCTATTTTTGATATGGCAACGCGAATCGACTTGCGCGCAGCAAACAAGAAAGTAGTTGAAAGTTTAGCCTACGCAGGTGCGTTTGACACCTTTCCCGATACTCATCGAGCACAATATTTCCAACCTACTGATGATGGAGTAACATTTGTAGAAAAAGTCTTAAAATACGCCAGTCGCTTTCAAGAAAATAAAAATTCTGCTCAAGTTAGCTTGTTTGGTGATGCTAGCGAAGTACAAATACCAGAACCTGAGGTTCCTCCTTGCGAACCATGGCCTACGATGAAAAAATTGAAAGCTGAAAAAGAAGTCGTAGGTATTTTTATATCAGGGCATCCGTTAGATGATTTCAGAGTAGAGTTGAAGGAGTTTTGCAACTTGAAATTGAATCAATTAGCCAACATAGATAAGCTCCACAAAGGTGTTGAATTTTCAGTGGCAGGAGTTGTTTCTGAAGTAATGCATAACGTTTCAAAGAATGGGCAAGGTTACGGCAAGTTTACAGTAGAAGATTACGATGCTTCGTTTGATTTCTTTTTATTTAAGGAAGACTATCTAAAGTATAGACATTTGATGATTGTAGATCAGTTTGTATATATGAAAATTGTTGTCAGCAATGGTTTCACTAATAAGCAAACAGGAGAAACAGGGCCGCCAAGAATCAATGTAAGAAGTGTTCGTCCTCTGCAAGAAATTTTAGAAGAAAT
>SKIG01000242.1 GCA_007116535.1 Psychroflexus sp. | reverse complement strand
AACTAAATAAAAAGAACCAGAATCTACAGAAAATCTTAAAAGACATGAAAAAATATTTCGTCTAAAATACAAATAAGTTAAAAATACACAAACTAACAGCTGTTAAACGTGTAAAAACTACTTGTTTTTTAAGGTTCTATTAAGAAAAATCTATAGATTATCAGCAGCATACCATTCTGCAAAAGCTGTTTCAGTCTCTCTAAGTTTAAGTGAATGTAGATGCATATTTGAAGGCAACTTCGCACTGATTTTGTGTGCAAAGTCTTCAATCATTTTCTCGCTTGTTGGTTGGTAATCTACCAAAACCACATGATTTCCTTTTTCAATTAAGTAAGCTGCCAACTCACTATGCGGGGTGTTTCTGTTCAGGATAATCGCGTGATCCCATACATCGACAACTTCAGATTTGACTATTTTCTTTAAATCCCCAAAATCGATAACCATTCCGCACTTGACATGTGATGTGTCGGTAATTGGATCGCCAATTACAGTAACATCTAACTTATAACTGTGCCCATGAATATTTTTGCATTTTCCGTCATAACCATAAAGTGCATGAGCGGTTTCGAAGGTAAATTGTTTGGTAACTCTAATTTTTGCCATGAATTAAACGTATGTAAAAGCTAAATGCTTTCTGTAGTTATAGAGCAGAAAAAGTACAAGACGAAGCTTTGAACTTCAATTTTTCTGATCTTCCTTTTTTGAATATTTTGTTGCTATTTCCTTTTCCTGCACGTAATCTTTTTTGTTCTTCGTAAGGAAGTTGAATAATTTCCTTACACTCGTCAGAACAACAATTTTCCATTTTTGAAGCACACTCTTCGCATTGAATAAAAAGCAAATGGCAAGCTTCGTTGGCGCAGTTAACATGAGTATCGCAAGGCTTTCCGCATTGGTGACAATTCGCAATAATGTCTTCCGATATACGTTCTGCTCGGCGATTGTCAAAGACGAAATTTTTACCTAAAAACTTGTTTTCAAGACCTTTCTGCATCACTTGTCGGGTATATTCAATAATACCCCCTTCTAGTTGGTATACATTTTTGAAGCCTTTGTGTTTATAGTAGGCGCTTGCTTTTTCGCAACGAATTCCACCTGTACAATACATCACCAAATTTTTGTCTTCTTTATGTTCTTTTAAGTCATTTTCAATAATATCCAACGAATCTCTAAAAGTATCTACGTCTGGAGTCACTGCATTTTTGAAATGACCGATTTCACTTTCGTAGTGATTTCTCATATCTACCAAAACAGTATTTGGGTCTTCAATTATAGCGTTGAATTCTTCCGCATTTAGGTGAACTCCTTTATTGGTTACATCAAAAGTTTCGTCGTTCAAACCATCTGCTACAATTTTAGTACGAACTTTTACCTTCAACTTGAGGAAAGATTTGGTGTCATGCTCAATGGCAATATTTAAACGTACATTTTCAAGGAAATAAATTCCATCTAAAAAAGCTTTAAATTCTTTGAAACGTTTGGCAGGGACAGAAAGCTGTGCATTGATTCCTTCGTTGGCAACGTAGATTCTTCCTAAGACATCCATGGCATCCCAAGCCACAAACAAATGATTTCTGAATAATTGAGGGTTTCCAATTTTGGCGTACTGATAAAAAGAGAGCGTCAGGCGTTCTTCTCCTGCTTCCTCTAACAAGGCTTCTCTTTCTTTCGTACTTAAAGTATTGTACAGTTGCATGCTATACTAATTTTAAGTTTAAGAAATTTTTTGCAAAGATAGTTTCTTTTAACCGAGTAGCAAAAACTAACAATTATATGCCGAACACAAAAAAATATTGCACATTGATGCAGAGAATAAACCTTGTTTTTGCTAAAATTTAGTTGGCTTGCAATAAATTGGTATATTTACCTTTTTAAATCATGTATCAACAATGCTTGCTAACTGCAAGTGTTTCAATATATAAACTTAGTATGGGATGTACCAATTGCTCATCAGGAAACGATGGATTGCCGAAAGGCTGTAAAAATAATGGAGCGTGTGGAACGGGCGGTTGCAATAAATTAAGCGTTTTTGACTGGCTTTCTAATATGGAATTGCCTGATGGACAAAAGCCTTTTGATGCGGTAGAAGTGCAATTTAAAAATAGCCGCAAAGAATTTTTTAGAAATACAGAAGACATAGCTCTATCTATAGGAGACATAGTTGCTACCGAAACTTCACCAGGTCATGATATAGGAGTGGTTACACTTGCAGGAGAGTTAGTGAAGGTTCAAATGAAAAAGAAAAAGGTTGACCCCTATGAAGACAACCTTCCGAAAATATATCGTAAGGCAAGCCAAAAAGATATAGATATTTGGCAGGCTGCAAAAGATAGAGAGGAAGCTGTCAAAAAAAGAGCTAGAGAAATTGCCATTCGTCTGAACTTGCGCATGAAAATAAGTGATGTCGAATTCCAAGGCGATGGCTCCAAAGCTATTTTTTATTACACAGCAGAATCTCGTGTAGACTTTAGGCAACTAATTAAAGAGTTTGCCTACGAGTTTAAAATCCGAATTGAAATGAAGCAAATTGGCTTCCGACAAGAAGCAGCAAGACTTGGAGGAATTGGCTCTTGCGGTAGAGAGTTGTGTTGCTCGACTTGGTTGACAGACTTTCGATCGGTAAAAACATCTGCGGCGAGATACCAACAGCTTTCGCTTAATCCGCAAAAGCTAGCAGGGCAATGCGGTAAGCTGAAATGTTGCTTGAACTACGAGCTTGATAGTTACCTTGATGCGATAAAATCTTTTCCGAAATTTGAGGACAAACTTGTTACTCAAAGAGGAAATGCTATTTGCCAAAAAGTAGATATATTCAGAAAAAAATTATGGTATGCCTACGAAAATGAGTCAAATAATTGGCATGAAATGGACTTGGATAAGGTGCTTGAAATAGTTGATGCACAGAAAAATAACGATCCTGTTCCAAGTCTAGAAGACTTTAAAGTTGAATTGATTGCAGATGTAAATCTTTCTACTTACGAGAATGTTGTGGGTCAGGATAGTCTAACTCGTTTTGACCAGCCAAAAAGAAAAAGTCGAAACAAGCGTAAACCTACCAAAAACAGAAACGCAAATTCAAATCAAAAGAAGACATCAAATTCAAACGAAAAGCAAGCAAACCCTTCTACAACAAGCAATAATGAAGGACGAAAAAAGAAGCCTTTCAAAAGAAGAAAAAACAACAATAGAAATAACCAAAATAACAATAAAAAGAAAGATGCGTAGTTTTTTTCTATTGGCATTAGTGCTTTTAAGCTTGGTCGGTTGTAACCACGACCCAAGTTATTTTTATGAGTACAAAGCATTGAACGGCAATTGGAAAAATACAGATACGCTAAGTTTTCAGATTAATGTAGACGATACCCTCGCGGTAAATAATCTTTTTTTTCACCTTAGAGCGACACAGAAATATCCCTACAACAACATATTTTTGATTGCTGAGTTTCAATTTCCAAAGGGAAAAACTATTGTAGATACCTTGGAATACGAAATGGCTTACCCTGATGGATACTTAATGGGAAGCGGCGGAAGCATAAAAGAAAGTAAACTTTGGTATAAGCAAAACGTTCGCTTTATAGAAGAAGGAGAATACCTAATAAAACTAAGACATTCTACTAGAAACGCCAATGAAATTGAAGGTGATGTGGTGTTGACGGGTATAGAAGAAGTTGGGTTTT
>SKIG01000229.1 GCA_007116535.1 Psychroflexus sp. | reverse complement strand
TTAGACAAAGAAAAAGAAAATTGGTTTGTCCTTGAGACAAATGACTTTAGTTTGATTGAAGCAACTGTTTCATTTTTGTTTTCATTGGAAAGAGAGGGATATCCAATTCGCTTGTTCACTTCATCAAGAAATGCGGTGTATGGAGATGAAATTCCAAATCGATACTTGAGTCAGCTTCAATTTACACATACTTCTACAAGTCAAGAATTGGTGGTTACTTCCTCTTCAAATTTCAACAAAAGTTTCAAAGAAAAATATGGGTATTATCCCAATCGTTTTGCCGTGAGAGGTTTCGATTTGATGTACGACATTATCTTGCGTTTGGCCTATGCAGACGATTTTTTTGAAACACTAGATCTTGAGAGTTACACGCAACTTTATGAGAGTAAATTCGATTACCATGCCTACGATTTTGAAGAAGGAGTCTATAATTCTGCTGTCTATTTGATTAAGTATGATGAAGAGCTTTCGACAAGTTTGCTAGAACTCACACCACAAGAGTAAACAACTAAATTTAAAATTTACAGCTTGTAAATTCTGATATTTCGGATTTAAAAGTATTTTTGCAAAAAAAATAACACGTTCTTTTCATGCTCACAAGAAGACATATTCGCGCCAAAGTAATGCAATCAATTTATGCATTCAAACAAAGCAAAAATGACAACCTTACCAAAGAAGAAAAATTCCTACGCAAAAGCATGGAAGACATGTACGATTTGTTTCTGCTGAATCTTCAGTTAGTAATTGAAGTAAAAAATCACGCAGAAAACTACATCGAACTTTCCAAAAATAAATTTTTAGCCACCAAAGAGGACAAAAACCCAAGCCTCAAGTTTATTGAAAACCAAGTAATCAAAAGTTTAGAAAATTCTCCTAAATTGATAGATTTAGTTGAAAAAAGAAAACTCAACCATTGGCGAAGAGACAATGAATTCCCTCGTTTGATATGGAATGAGCTTAAAGATTCTGAAGAATACAAAGCCTATATTTCAAGCGGTCTGAGTTCATTTAAAGAAGATAAAGATTTTGTGATTTTTCTTTTCAAGAAAGTTCTTGCACCTAATGAAAAGCTGTACGATTATTACGAAGATGAAAAGCTAACTTGGATAGACGATTTGCCAATTGTCAATACAAGTATTTTAAAGTTTCTTCAAAAATTGAAGCCAACAGAAGAAACTTACATGATACCTGTACTTTTCAAAAGTCGTGACGACGAGCAGTTTGGCTATGATTTGTTTAGAAAAACTTTACTAAACGAAGCTACTTATTTATCGGATATAGAAGGAAAAACACCTCGTTGGGAGCAAGATAGAATTGCAGATGTAGATTTAATCATGATTTGCATGGGGTTGTGCGAATTCACAAAATTCCCAAGTATTCCTGTAAAAGTAACCATCAATGAATATTTAGAGTTAGCGAAGGAATATTCTACTCCAAAAAGTAGCATTTTTATTAATGGAGTCTTGGATAAGCTTTCAAAAATATACCAAGAACAAGATAAACTTAATAAAATAGGTAGGGGACTTATGTAATCCTACTTTTTTTAGTATTTTTGGCAATCGAAAAAAAATAACCTAAAAAATAGCACAATGAAAAAAGTATTTTTGTTATTAGTTGCCTTCGCAACAATTTCATTTACCTCATGTAAAGAGGAAGCAGCTGACAAAGTAAAAGCTGAAAACGTAGAAAAAGCGACTGAGCGTGACGAAGCTCAGACCAAATTCCCTACTATGGATTTTGAAGAAAAAGAATTTGACTTCGGAAACGTAGAAGAAGGAGATACAGTTGAGCATACCTTCAAGTTTACAAACAACGGAGAAGCTCCACTTATCATTACTAACGCGCAAGCTAGTTGTGGATGTACAGTTCCTAGCTACCCTAAAAACGAGCCAATCGCTCCTGGTGATTCAGCTGAGATGGTAGTTAAGTTCAACACAAGAGGAAAGCCAAATCAGCAAATGAAGCAAGTACGTATTACAGCTAACACTGAATCAGGTAAAGAGGCAATCCGCATCAAAGCTTTCGTAAATCCTAAGGCGGGTGCTCAACCAACAGGTTCACCACTTCAATAAGAACACATGGGAGAAATAGGAAATTTTTTACCTCTAATACTCATCTTTGCGGTCGTTTATTTTTTTATGATTCGCCCACAGATGAAACGCCAAAAGCAAGAACAAGGTTTTATCGATGGTCTTAAGAAGGGAGATAAAATTGTTACGAAAAGTGGCATGCATGGTAAAGTTTTAGATTTTAGTGAAAAACTAAATGCTGTAATCATAGATTCAGGAGCAGGGAAGTTGACTTTCGACAAAACCGCGATTTCTCATGAGCTTACAGCAAAATTGAATGCTCCCCCGAAAGAAGAAAAAGGGAAGAAGTAGTGTTCAAAGTATATACAAAAAAAAACCGCAATTTTCATTGCGGTTTTTTTGTGCTTAGTCAATACTAGAAGTTTGGACTTAAATCGTATTGATTGTAGAAGTTATCTAAAATTTCGATTACTTCATCTTCATGATCTACAATTTCGATTAAGTCTAAATCTTCTGGACTTACTGTTTTAAATTTGTTAGCAAGCGTATCTTTTACCCAATCGATAAGTCCCGACCAAAAGTCCTTACCCACCAAAATGATAGGGAACTTATCTATTTTTTTGGTTTGTATTAAAGTGATAGCTTCAAACAATTCATCTAAAGTCCCAAAGCCACCGGGCATAACAACAAATCCTTGTGAATACTTGACAAACATAACTTTGCGTACGAAGAAGTAGTCAAAATTCAAGTTTTTGTCAGGGTCAATATACGGGTTGTCGTGTTGTTCGAAAGGTAGCTCAATATTCAAACCTACCGAAGTACCGCCACCTTGATTTGCTCCTTTGTTTCCTGCTTCCATGATGCCAGGTCCGCCACCTGTAATAACACCGTAGCCTTGTTTTACAATTTTTTCTGCTACACGAACAGCAAGCTCATAATATTGATCGCCGGGCTTTAAACGTGCTGAACCAAAAATAGAGACGCAAGGGCCAATTTCACTCATTCGCTCGTAACCTTGAACAAACTCTGCCATTATTTTAAACAATGCCCAAGAGTCGTTAGTTTTTATTTCATTCCAATTCTTATTTGTCATTTTTATCTATTTATTAAGTTGGGAGGGCTAATTTAGCTCTTTTTTTAGAAATTTAGCGGTATGACTTTTCTTTGATTTACAAATTTCTTCAGGTGTTCCTTTTGCTACTAAGGTACCACCATTTTTTCCGCCTTCAGGACCAATATCAATGATGTAATCAGCTACTTTTATTACGTCCATATTGTGTTCAATAATCAAAACTGAATTTCCTTTGTTGACTAACTTTTGAAGTACTTCCATTAGCACTCGCACATCTTCGAAATGCAATCCTGTGGTGGGTTCATCCAAAATATAAAAAGTCTTACCTGTATCTTTCTTAGAAAGTTCTGTGGCAAGTTTGATGCGTTGGGCTTCTCCCCCCGAAAGTGTAGTACTTTGTTGCCCCAGACTAATGTATCCTAAGCCAACATCTTGAATTGTTTTCAGTTTGCGGTATATTTTCGGAATAGCTTCAAAAAAATCGGTAGCCTCATCAATAGTCATTTCTAAAATATCGGAAATAGATTTTCCTTTGTAACGAATCTCCAAAGTTTCTCTATTGAATCGTTTTCCATTGCATGTTTCACATTCTA
>SKIG01000200.1 GCA_007116535.1 Psychroflexus sp. | reverse complement strand
CCAAATGATAAGCATGTGCTTTTGCAGAAGTAGCGTCAAAAATTATTTTGATGTCTTCAAATTCAGGCATTTTTGTTAGTCCATCTATTCCTTCGGAAGTAGTTTGAATTCCCCAAGATTTTGCACGTAACAATCCATCTGAAGCAGGGTCTATTCCTACAAAAACAGAAGGATCTAAATTCTTGGAATGACGCATTAACTTAATGAGTAAGTCTGTTCCTATATTTCCCGAGCCGATAATGGCTACCTTAATTTTTGTCGGCATTGTTGTAAATTTTCTGTGCTTCGAAGATACGTTTTTTCAATAAAAAAACCCTTCAACTAAGGAAGGGTTATAAATATTATTCAATACATAATTGAATTATTCTCGAGTAACTTCAAGTACTTCAAAAGTTATTTTTCCATTGGGTACAGAAATTTCTGCTTCTTCGCCGGCTTTTTTTCCAAGTAATCCTTTTCCAATGGGTGAATCAACAGAAATTTTTCCTGCTTTCAAGTCAGCTTCGCTTTGAGCTACTAGCTTGTACTTTAGCTCCATTGCGTTAGCTTTATTTTTCAACTTTACCGTAGAATGTATCAAGACTTTGGAAGTATCTAACTGAGATTCGTCTATAATTCTTGCGTTGGCTACCAATTCTTCTAGCTTAGCAATGCGCATTTCTAGCATTCCTTGTGCTTCTTTTGCAGCGTCGTACTCAGCGTTTTCGCTTAAATCTCCTTTATCTCTTGCTTCTGCAATAGCTTGCGAAGCTTTTGGTCTTTCTACATCACGCAACTGATCCAATTCGGCTTTTAATTTCTTAAGCCCTTCTTCTGAATAATAAGATACCTTGCTCATAGTTCATTATTTATAAGTCATAAAAAAAGTAGAACCCCGCGTTTAACAGAATTCTACATTACAAAGATACGATTTTTTTTAATCTAATGTAAAATCCAAATTTTTCTACACTAAATCATTATAAGATGCAATAGCTTTTTAAACAGTACAAATGCATAATAAAACTTATATTTGCACAAAAATTAATTCATGTCTCATAAATTACTTGTCGTTGGTACTGTTGCCTTCGACGCTATTGAAACTCCTTTTGGTAAAACTGACAAAATTCTTGGTGGCGCAGCCACTTATATAGGTCTTTCTGCGGCTCAATTTAAAAATGTAAACGCAGGAATTGTCTCTGTAATTGGAGAAGATTTCCCACAGGAATATATTGAACTTTTGCGCACCAACAATATTGATCTTTCAGGACTTGAAACAGTAAAAGGTGGAAAAACCTTCTTTTGGAGTGGCCGCTACCATAATGACATGAATTCAAGAGATACCTTGGATACACAACTAAATGTACTTGCTGATTTTCAGCCTGCAGTTCCTGATCATTTCAAAGATGCAGCAATTGTAATGTTGGGCAACTTACATCCTGCGGTTCAATTAAGTGTGATTGATCAAGTGAATAATCCAAAGTTGATTGTGTTAGATACCATGAATTTTTGGATGGATACTACTTGGGATTTGCTTCAAGAAGTTATTGCAAAAGTAGATGTAATTACTATAAATGACGAAGAGGCGCGCCAACTTTCAGGAGAATATTCTTTGGTGAAGGCGGCTAAGAAAATCAATGAAATGGGGCCAAAATATGTGGTTATCAAAAAAGGCGAGCATGGAGCTTTGTTGTTCTACAACGAAGAGATGTTTTTTGCACCTGCGCTTCCATTGGAAGAAGTTTTTGACCCAACTGGAGCGGGAGATACTTTCGCAGGCGGATTCTCAGGATACCTTGCTTCAACAGGAGATATTAGTTTCGAAAGCATGAAAAAAGCGATTATTCATGGCTCTAATCTAGCTTCTTTTTGTGTAGAGAAATTTGGTACTGAACGAATGCAAACTTTGAGTACAAATGAAGTTACTGAAAGGCTAAAACATTTCAAGGCTTTAACTCAATTTGAAATCAACTTAACGAAATAAATAACACACGCCTCGACTTTTCGAGGCTTTTTTTGTCATAAATAATACCTCTTTTACCATGAGTGACGCGATAAAACACGAATGCGGAATTGCCCTTCTCAAGCTTCAAAAACCACTTTCGTATTACAAAGAAAAATACGGAACTAGCTTTTACGGCATCAAAAAAATGTACTTGATGATGGAAAAGCAACACAATCGTGGTCAAGATGGTGCGGGTCTAGCAAGTATCAAATTAAATATGGAACCCGGACACAGGTATATTAGCCGTGTGCGATCAAATGCTAATCAGCCTATTCAAGATATTTTTTCGCAAGTGAATCAACGCATCAACAAAATGCTTGATGAAAATACCGAAGTAAGCAATGATGTGGCTTGGCAAAAACAGAATTTACCCTACTTAGGTGAAGTTTACTTAGGTCACGTTCGCTACGGAACTTATGGAAAAAACAGCATTGAAAGCGTGCATCCATTCCTACGTCAAAATAACTGGATGCATAGAAATTTGATTTTAGCGGGTAACTTCAATATGACGAATGTTACTGAGTTATTCAATAATTTGGTTTCACTGGGTCAGCACCCAAAAGAAATGGCAGATACCGTCACTGTAATGGAAAAAATAGGTCATTTTCTAGATGCTGAAGTTCAGAAACTATACAAATCTTTAAAAAAGCAAGGTTACAACAAACAACAAGCCTCTCCTCATATTGTAGAGCAAATTAATATCGCCAAAATTTTAAAGAAAGCCTCTAAAGATTGGGATGGAGGTTATGCAATGGCAGGAATGCTTGGTCACGGAGATTCTTTTGTTTTGAGAGATCCTGCTGGAATTAGACCTGCTTATTATTACAAAGATGATGAGGTAGTAGTAGTAGCTTCAGAGCGACCTGTTATTCAAACAGCATTTAATGTACCTTTTGAAGAAGTAAAAGAATTAGATCCTGGAAAAGCTATCATTATTCGTAAAAATGGAGCGGTTTCCGTAAAGAAGATTCTTCAGCCTTTAGAAAGAAAAGCATGTTCTTTTGAACGTATATATTTCTCCAGAGGAAGCGATACAGAAATTTACAGAGAACGAAAAGAGCTTGGAAAATTACTTATGCCTGATGTGTTGAAGGCAATTGATTACGATACGGTAAACACTGTTTTCTCCTACATACCTAATACCGCTGAAACTTCCTTCTATGGAATGGTTGAGGCAGCACAAGACGAATTGATCAGACAAAAGAACGAGACTATTCTTAATGAGAAAGACTCTTTGACCGATGAGCGTTTAAAGGAAATTCTTTCTCCGCGTCTTCGTACAGAAAAAATTGCTGTAAAAGATGCTAAGTTAAGAACATTTATAACTGAAGATACAAGCAGAGACGACTTAGTCGCTCACGTATATGACATTACTTATGGCGTTGTTCAAAAAGATGATAATTTAGTCGTTATAGACGATAGTATTGTGCGCGGTACTACACTTAAGAAAAGTATTCTACGTATGTTAGACCGTCTTCATCCTAAGAAAATTATCGTTGTTTCTTCCGCACCTCAGATACGCTACCCAGATTGTTATGGAATAGATATGGCTCGGTTAGAAGATTTTATAGCTTTTCAAGCAGCCTTGAGTTTACTCAAAGAACAAAATAAGTATTCTTTGTTAGATGAAGTGTATGAGTTGTGTAAATCAGAAAATGAAAAGCCTGTCAATGAAATTGATAACAAAGTAAAGTTAATATATGATTCATTTACCGATGAAGAGATTTCAGCAAAAATAGCCACTTTATTAAGTGGTGATGAAAT
>SKIG01000144.1 GCA_007116535.1 Psychroflexus sp. | reverse complement strand
TCAGTTTTCAGTTTTCAGTTGTCTGTTATGAGTTGTCTATTTTCTTTTTGTTGACGATATTATTTTCTGCTTGCCTAACATGCATGCAGAAAATCACTAAATTAAAATTTCTATTTCATAACCTATTGCTACCTCAGCAACTATAGTGTCCACAGCAACTATAGCGACCATAGCATCAATAGTAACTGAGCGTCTAAAAATCTGCGTCGAAAGTAATTTTATTGTCTTTCTCTTTGTCTTTAGACATCACACCTGCTTTTTGGTATTCGCCTACTCGCTTTTCAAAGAAATTTGTTTTCCCTTGAAGCGAAATCATATCCATAAAGTCGAATGGATTAGTGGCCTCGTACATCTTCTCGCAACCTAATTCAACTAATAATCTGTCTGTTACGAATTCAAGGTATTGAGTCATTAGTTTAGCGTTCATACCAATCAAACTTACAGGAAGTGATTCAGTGATGAATTCACGCTCAATATTTAATGCATCAACAATAATTTCTTTGATACGTTCTTTTGAAACTTTGTTTATCAAGTGGTTGTTATGTAAGTGTACGGCATAATCACAATGAAGACCTTCGTCACGCGAAATCAATTCATTAGAAAATGTAAGCCCCGGAAGTAAGCCTCTCTTTTTCAACCAAAAAATTGAACAGAAAGCTCCTGAGAAAAAGATTCCTTCCACAGCCGCAAAAGCGATAAGACGCTCGGCGAAACTTGGGCTTTCAATCCACTTCAACGCCCAATCTGCTTTCTTTTTGATGGCAGGGAAATTTTCAATGGCCTTGAAAAGTTTGTCTTTTTCTGCTTCATATTTTACATAGGTATCGATTAGCAAAGAGTAAGTTTCCGAATGAATGTTCTCCATCATGATTTGGAATCCATAGAAAAATTTAGCCTCCGTATATTGGACTTCATTTACGAAGTTTTCAGCCAAGTTTTCATTAACAATTCCGTCAGATGCAGCGAAAAACGCCAATATGTGTTTGATAAAATAGCGCTCGTCCTCTGTTAGCTTATTATTCCAATCGGTAATATCTTGATGTAAATCAATTTCTTCTGCAGTCCAAAAACTTGCTTCTTGTTTTTTGTACCACCCCCATAAATCATGGTGTTGGATTGGGAATACGACAAATCGATCTTTGTTTTCAGCTAAAATAGGTTCTACTTGTGCCATTTTCTTATGATTTTTAAAACGTTATAAATTGAAATTCGGACTAGCAAATATGTGAAATAATTCGACCAAGTCTAGGTTAAATTTAAAAAGGTTTTCAACAAAGTTTTCAACAATCCTGAATCGCCTATGTTTGCTAGCTTCAGCGAAAACATACTGATATACAGTTGTTTATGATTTTTATTTGCTTATCCCTTGGTATACAAGGGTTAAGAGTGAATCAACTATCTTCGTTATCAACATTTGCCACCAAGAGTAATTGTTTTTAACAAAAAAAGTTAAATTTATTAACAATTGAATTTTTTGGCTTTCCGAATTATTGTGTTTTCCATTCAGTAGAACAACCTGTTTCAATTAGATTGAAAAACTTTCCCTAATAGGTTTGTTGAGTTTTACTTCAAAGATTTATCTTCGTCAATTAATATTTTTAAATTTAAGTAGCACAAGTAACATATGAAAATAATATCCTACAACGTCAATGGTATTAGAGCCGCCATCAACAAAGGTTTGATCGACTGGATAGCAACGACAGATGCAGATATTATCTGCTTCCAAGAAACCAAGGCTCAACCTGAGCAAATTAAAGATGAATTATTTCATGAGCTTGGCTATCATTATTGCTATTGGTTTTCAGCAGAAAAAAAAGGATACAGTAGCGTTGGGATAATCAGTAAAGTAGAACCGAAAAATATCGCTTACGGAACGGGTATTGATTATATGGATGCAGAAGGAAGAAATCTGCGTCTTGATTTTGAAGATTTCTCGGTGATGAGCCTCTACCTACCTTCGGGAACGAATGACGATAGACTTAGTTTTAAGTTTACATACATGGATGATTTCAAGGCATATGTTCAAAATTTACTTCAAGAAATCCCTAATTTGGTCATTTGTGGCGACTATAACATTTGTCATGAAGCTATCGATATTCATGATCCTGTAAGACTTAAAACAGTTTCAGGATTTTTACCTAAAGAGCGTGAATGGCTTTCCTCTTTTCTAGCTGTTGGCTTAATTGATTCATTCCGTTTAAAGCATCCCGATAGCGATACTTACTCCTGGTGGAGCTATCGAGCCAACGCTAGAGCCAATAACAAAGGATGGCGATTGGATTATCATTTAGTTAGCGAAAATTTGAAAAACAAAATAGAAAATTCACTAATTTTGACCGAAGCAAAACACAGCGACCATTGCCCTGTAGTTTTATACCTAAACGTTTAATTTTTAAGAAAAAAAATATGCGAATACTCAGTTTAATTGCTTTATTAAGCATCCTACTAACCTCATGTGTTGGTCAAAAAAAATTCAAAGACTTAGAGTCTCAATACAATCAAATGGTAGATGATTACGAAAATCTATCGATGGACTACAAAGACAGTCAAGACAAATTAGCGAGCACACAAGCTGAATTGTCTGACCTTGAAAAAGCCTACAACAAACTAAAAGAAGAAGAAGAAGAGTTGCGCTTGAAATATGCAAATATGCAAACTAACTTTTTGAATTTATCTAAATCCTATGATGCTTTAGAGAAAAATTCTTCTTCTGCATTAGCAGAAAATGCTAAGAAAAATCGTGAATTGTTGAAGGAATTGGAAGAAAAGGAGCGCGTACTTACGCAAGAGCAAGCTCGTTTAGAAAAGCTTCAAAGCGATTTAGCTTCTCGTTCGCAAAGAGTAGATGAATTAGAGAAATTAATTGCAGACAAAGAGCAAAAAATGAGCGACCTTAGAGAAAACCTTTCTCGTGCGCTTGTCAATTTTGAAGGCAAAGGACTAAGTGTCGAACAACGCGATGGAAAAGTCTATGTTTCTATGGAAAATAAGTTGCTCTTTAGTTCGGGAAGCTGGTCTGTTGGCGCTGAAGGTAAAAAAGCGGTCGAAGAATTAGGAAAAGTTCTTGCGGCCAACCCTGATATTGCTGTTTCTATTGAAGGTCACACCGATAACGACCCTTATCGTGGTACAGGTCAACTTACAGACAATTGGGATCTTTCTACCAAACGTGCCACCGAAGTATTGAAACTTTTGCTAGCTAACAAAGAAATCAATCCACAAAACTTAACTGCAGCAGGAAAGGGAGAGCATGCGCCTATTGCATCAAATGAAACTCAAGAAGGAAAAGCAAAAAACAGACGAATCGAAGTAGTTCTAACGCCAAAACTAGACGAAATTTCTGCGATGTTAAACGAAATGTAGCAAATAACAACACTTATTATAAAAGCGTTTACAAAAACCCTTGTAAACGCTTTTTTATTGAATAATATTTAATTCTTTGGCATAGTAATTGAAAACACAAGAATAAATTACGCTAATAAACTCATTATGCAAGGAAAATTGATTGTTTTAACATTGTTCATTATTTTCTCAGTAATTACTGCTGATGCACAACGATTTGTTAGCAAAGGGAAAGATACTATTGATACTAGTGTAGGTCAAAATTGGAGTATTAGTTTAGGTTATTCAAGCATACCTACAAAATTTGGAGAAGCTTCACTATTTGCAGATGTTCCCGAACACCCTGTTTTAAACGAAAGCCTTCCTGAAGTTACTCTAAATGGCGGTTTTCACCTAGCTACTCTTTTTCATTTTA
>SKIG01000060.1 GCA_007116535.1 Psychroflexus sp. | reverse complement strand
TTGCAATGTCATTAAAATTTTCTATCTCAAAAGCAGTTATTGGACTAACCATTGTGTCCTTTGCAACTTCTGCTCCGGAGTTAATTGTTAGTTTAAATGCAGCGATTAAAGGCTCCTCAGATATAGCTACAGGAAATGTAATTGGCTCTAACATTGCCAATATTGGTCTTGTTTTAGGACTTACAGCACTAATTACCCCTATGTATATCGATAAGCAATTCTTGAAAATACACTGGCCTGTGATGATGTTATTTTCTGTTGTGTTTTATTATTTTCTTTATTCAAATAGTGAAATTTCTCTCGTAGAAGGTATTATTTTACTTTTTTTGCTTTTCGTCTATTTGTTTTTTCTAATTAGAAAACAACGTGGATCCAACAATAAATCAGTTGCAGAAGTAGAGGAAAAATTACACCAAACCTCCTATTTTAAAATTGTTATTTGGCTATTAATTGGTGGCGCTGGACTAAAATTTGGTGCTGACTTTTTAGTAGATGGTGCTATTGGTTTAGCAGAGTATTATGAAGTTTCAGAACGAATCATTGCTGTTTCTATTATTGCTATTGGTACAAGTGTTCCCGAATTAGCAGCATCATTAATTGCTGCTCTGAAAAATGAGAAAGCCATGTCTGTTGGTAATTTGATTGGCTCTAATATTTTTAATATTGCTTTAGTAATAGGAATTACCGCAATGGTAAAACCTATACAATTGCAGTCTCAAGAAGTTTTAACTGTAGATATGGTTTGGATGATTGGAATTTCTGCATTACTACTTCCTTTAGCACTTATCAAACCAAAATACCAACTCAAAAGATACAAAGGATTACTTATTTTTATCAGTTACCTTGTATTTATGTATGTGTTGTTTTTGAGGAAGTAAATTTATAATTAGGAAATATATTAGTCCTTCAATAAACACAATCAAAGCCTACAACACCCCCTTCGCTTTGATAGCTAAATAAGTATTGATGGTATTCATACTCAGCTCTTCAGGTTTGGTAAGCAGACTTCTTATTCCATTGTTTTTGAGTTCTTCAACCATTAGTCTTTTTTCGTATTGTAGGTCTTTGGCAATTATTTTTTCAGTGACTTCATAAATCGAATTTGCCTTGGTCTCTGTTACTTTTTTCAATTCAGTATTTTCAAAAAAGATAACTACTAATAAATGTCTTTTATTAATTGCTTTGAGGTAGGGGAGTTGCCTCCTCATGGCTTCAATATGCTCGTAGTTTGTGTAAAAAAGCAATAAGCCTCGTTGCGTCATTTTGCGTTGCGCATGAATATACACCTTGCCTAAATCACTAGTCAAAAACTCGGTTTTGATGTTGTATAAAGCCTCCATAAGATTAATGAGGTGACTTCGACGTGAATTAGCATGACAGAATTTTCCGATTTGATGAGAAAATTCCAACAAACCTACTTTGTCCCCTTTTTTTAAGGCAATATTGCTAAATGCCAACGACGAATTAATGGCATAATCTAACAATGATAAACCATTAAAAGGCATTTTCATCGCTCGTCCACTATCAATCAAACTATATACAGGTTGAGATTTTTCATCTTGGTATTGGTTCACCATTAATTGTCGGTGTTTGGCGGTAGCTTTCCAATTGATGGTTCGCACATCGTCACCCTTGACGTACTCTTTAATTTGTTCAAATTCTAAGGTATGCCCAATTTTTCTAATTTTTTTGAAGCCAAACAAATTCATTTTATGTTCGCTCATATAATCAAATTCCTTCATTTGAATAAACGAAGGATAGACTTTTACTTCTTGGTTTTCACCAAAAATAAAGCGTCTTTTGATGAGTTGAAAAGGAGAACTTATATAACAATTTAGTTTTCCGAACACATAGACACCACGTTCAACAGGGGTGAGCTCGTAAGTTTTAGTAATCTTTTCTTTGGGTTTTAGCTTCAACTCAACCAAAAAATCCCTCTTTTGAAATTGAAATGGAACTTCATCTATGCATTCAACATTAATTGAAAAGGCATAACGATTAACGAATTCAATTTGAATTTCGTTTGCATCAGAATTGGAAAGTTTTTCGGGTAGATTTCGCTCTGCATAGAAAAAGTTTTTGCTGTAGAGATACACTAATTCAATACCAATAAAAATAATTAATATCCCTAAAATCAACCAAGCTAAAAAGAAGAAAGTTTCTAACCAAAAGGCAAAGAGAAAGCACAAACTTACAGCTACTAAGGTGTAGTATGTTCTTTTTTGAATGTATAAGGAAGCTAAAAATTTATACACTAACGTGGAATTTCAATGGTTTGAACAATCATATCTACAACTTCTTCGGAAGTCATTCCCTCCATTTCACGCTCAGGTGAAAGCACAATTCTGTGATTCAATACAGGATGCAAGGCTTTTTTGACATCCTCGGGTGTTACAAAATCTCTTCCGTAAATAGCAGCAAAAGCTTTGGCAGCCGTCAATACTCCAATGGAAGCTCTTGGTGAGGCTCCTAACAATAAATGTGGATGTTTTCTTGTTTGGTGAATGATTTGTGCGATATAATTGAAGATTTTTGTTTCTACTTGTATGTCATTCAACATAGACTTGAACTTGGCTAAAGCTTCAGTTTCAATCACCTTTTTCATCATTTCCTCGGGAAGCACATTTTTGCGTTCGTGGTGGTTGGAAAGAATGAGGATTTCATCTTCCAAAGCAGGATAATCAATTTTTATTTTGAACAGAAAACGATCTAACTGAGCTTCTGGAAGCGCATAGGTGCCTTCTTGTTCGATAGGGTTTTGTGTGGCAAGCACCATAAATGGTGGCTGCATTTTGAAAACTTGGCTATCTATACTCACTTGACGTTCTTCCATTATCTCAAAAAGTGCTGACTGAGTTTTTGCGGGAGCACGGTTAATTTCATCTATTAAGACAATATTGGAAAAAACTGGGCCTTTTTTAAATTCAAATTCTTTGCTTTTTTCGTTGTAGATGGAAGTTCCCAAAACATCACTTGGCATCAAATCTGGCGTAAACTGAATTCGGTTAAATTCAGTATTAATTGATTTCGCAAAAAGCTTAGCAGTTAGGGTTTTTGCTACTCCTGGAACTCCTTCAATAAGTACGTGACCATCGGAAAGCATTGCAACAATTAGCAATTCAAGAAAGGATTCCTGACCAATAATGTGTTTACTCATTTTTGCTTTTAACTCATCTACTTTGTCTTTCAATTCTTGCAATGGAATTCGAGAAGAAAACTCGTTTGATGCTGAATTATCTTCGTTAGCAGTTGTATTGTTTACTTGCATAGAAGAATCTTCTATGTTAGAAGTTTCTTCTGTTTTATTTGAAGGAGCTTCAACAGGATTTGTTTCTTCTGGTGATGATTTAGGGATGTTCTGTTCTTCTTCAGGTCGTTTATTTTCTTCCATAGCTTATTGTTTTAAAAATTCAATTAGTTGGTGCAATTCGTACATTTCCTCCTTGCTTATTGTTTCTTTATTTTGAGTCGATTTAATCAGCTCAAAAGTTTTTCTTACATCTTCGGTTTTTTTGCCCAATTTAGTCGATAATTCGTTGAAAAACGAATCATTAATCACTTTGGTATCGATTTTCAATTGATTCCTGATGAAATCTAAAAACTGAAATATTTCTTTTTCTGCCAATTGTTTGTACTCTTTTTTGTCCAAATACATTAATGCGACAGTCTGTGCAAACTCGTAAGTTTTATTTGCAAGGGGAGTGATTACAGGAATACTTCGTTGTTTTCTTTTACTTTCAAAAATAACTAATAATATAGACAGAAAAAGCAAACTTTTATAGGCGAGATTTAATGCAGGTTGTTCCGTGATATAATGAACTATACTTTGAATTTGCTCGTTTCCTGATTTGTTATACTTGTCTAAATAAATACTATGATTTAAGTCCAATAAATTAAGCAAATCTTCGGTATATACGTGATTGATTTCGTGAAGTAAGAACAAGTTTGAAAAAGCCTCCGGAAATGAATGTACATAGAGATTTCCTTTATCCATTGGGATACGAAGTAAATTAGGTTGCTTTTCTTTTTCCTGGTCTTTGGTTTCGTGGGTTACATGCACATGACCAAGTGCTTCATAGTTATTTTCATTCACTTCAAAATAATTCATATCCCATTCCATAGGTGGGATAGCTTCGCTTGTTTTGTTGGATAATACTACCTTACTATCGTAGGAAAACTTATCGTATTCGAGTATATAAAGTGTTTTAATTTTCAGAGAATCTTGGAATATTTTCGGGAAAAAATTGGATGAAATAAGCACATCATTTCCGTCTCTCACGTATTTAGTTAGTATTTCAAAACTTTGAGCATCGAAATCTACATAATTATTGAAAAACAACACGCTACCACTTTGCATCGAATTTTTTCTATCGAAGGTAAAAAGCGTTTCTTTTAAATCTATTAATTCAGCTTCAGGCTTTGCATTTTCAAATAAGTCGAAAAATGCTTTAGACCCAAGTGGTTTTTTTGAATTGGAGGTATAGTATGGCCGCAAATCCAAGGGCTTATCAGCAGTTGACTCCAAATACATCAACATACCAAAGAGAAATAAGGCAAAACCAAGTAAATATTTAGTCGATTTATTCATGGTTTGCATTTTTAAATTGTTGAACAAATGACCTAAAGTTTACTTCTACTTGTTGGTATTGTGAAAGGGATATATGAAAACCACCGTACCAAGCATAATCGTAGTAGTAAGTGATTTTTCCAAATAAATCTGCGTAGGGATAATTTTTAATTTCATCTACATAATCTTGGTTTGTTTTACTAAATTCATAGATGATTTTATTTTCTTTATCTAGGATTCGCAAACACTTCAAATATTGGTAGCGAATGGCTAATCGGTAGTTATACTTCGCTAATGCTTTTTCTATTAATGCGTCGATATCTTTGTTGCGAATAATTTCTTCTTCATCACTAAAAGTTACGCTTGCTTCTTCTTTTTCTTCACCGAAAAATCTAGCTCCCCAATTGTATTTCACGAAAAGATAAACAATCAAAATAAGTACACCTACCACAATTAAATATGGGAGAATTTTTATGATGAAACCTAAAAAGCTACCTGCATCATATTCACCAAAAATAGCACGCATCAGTTGATTGTAAAGACGTCCTAGCCAAGTCATAAACCGACTAAAAATTCCTTCTGTAGGAACGTACTCTGAGTAGTCGTAGTCGCTATTGTCTTTGAACTTTTCAAGTAAATCTTCGTCAAAGCGAAGCTCTTGGGCATACAAATTTGACAAGCAAATGGCAAAAAAGCCAATGCATGTGCAAAAATAAGTGTATGTGTTTTTTAGATAGTTCATTTAGTTATAATAGGCTATGTCAGAACTTAACTTCCAATACTTTCGATATCCTCATAGGTTCCTGTTTTGTTGTGGAATTCGTCCAAGTTGTAATAAATCAATCCCGTAAGAATAACACTTAATAAATTAAACAAAAAGCCACCGAAATTTCCAATGATAGTTAGTATTAGTAAAATCCAATCGGTATCTTCTGAAAACAAAATCCCTGATTCATCCATTCCATTTACATAACCGAAAATAAACTTTATCAAGTAGTAAATAAATAGCGGAACTTGAAAAATAATAGATCCTAATGAAATAATTAACCCAAAAATAATAAGGGTTACAAAAGTTATCCACCAATTGTTTTTAATTAGTTGAAAGGCAGTAGTGAAAGTCTCAGAAAAATTTTTCTTTCCTAGAATTGCAATCGCAGGTAGAATACTTACAGGTACAATAAGGTATATGGCAGGAATAACCAAAAAAATAGCCGCTATGATAACCATAACAATACCTACAAACAAAATACCTGCTAGATGTAAAAAATTCTCTTTTAAGTCTTTAGCAACTGAATCTACCAAAAAAGTTTCATTGCTAGCTTTTTGTCTCATTAAACTAAAAATTACTATATAGGAAACAATGTAAAAGG
Source organism: Psychroflexus sp. (assembly GCA_007116535.1). Taxonomy (GTDB): domain Bacteria; phylum Bacteroidota; class Bacteroidia; order Flavobacteriales; family Flavobacteriaceae; genus Psychroflexus. The sequence continues at coordinate 7,641 of SKIG01000060.1, read as the reverse complement.
CAAATTGTGCTAAAACACTTATCAAAAATGCTATTGATGTTATTACTCCACCAGACAAAAGGTCAAAAGCATTAGAATCATCTAGTAAAGAACCAGTAATAGATTGGCGCATATATTCAACAAAAGCAGAGGAAATAAGTACAACCACTAATGCGGGGAGAATAAATTTGGAAAAAACATCTTTTATTTCAGGCATGTATACTCTTACAAATGTAAAAGAATCGGTAATCATGTCTCCTAAGGAGCGTTCTTTTTTGAGTTTAAATTCGTTGTCAATCATTGGTTTCTAGTAGTTGATTTTGTTTGTTAAGTTTAATTGGTAAGAAGACATAGTAGTAAAGAATCAGAGCTAATGATACAAGTATAATAGAAATTGCTAACCAATCAGGCATTTGCGTATAACGTGTTACATAACCTTCTAAAGCACCCGCTATGATAAAAAACGGTATAGTACTTATAACTATTTTCAAAGCGTTTTTTACTCCATCTACAAAAGCTTGGAGTCGCGTATATGTTCCTGGGAATAGCATGGATTTTCCAATAACTAAGCCCGAACAAATACAAACTATAATTACAGAAATTTCAATTGTTCCGTGAATCCATATGGTTCGTACAGATTCCCAAAGTAAGCCTTGTTGGTAAAAGAAATACTGAAAGGAACCAAGCATAATTGCATTTTGAATAGCAATCATAAGGCTACCTAAACCAAATAAAATCCCCAACGAAAAAGAGGTGAGCACTACTCGTATATTGTTGATGGTGATTCCTAAAAACATATCTGTTTGATTGGCGTCTTTATAAATTGCCATCGGGTCATCATTTTCTATATTTTCGAGAGTTTTGTTGACGTAGGCATCTCCCAAAATTAGTCTACTAAAATCAGGGTCAACGGCCGAGGAATATGCACCAATGATGCTAAAAAGCAGAAATACTGAAAAAGCTAAAAGTAATTCTTTATGGTATTTTTTAAATTGGAGCGGAAACTTGTAACTATAGAAACGCCATAGTTTATTTTTACTTTCCTTCTTATTACTGTAAATTTTGGTATGTGCGTTAGCGGCAAGACCATTCAAGTAAACATAAGTTTCACTTTTTGGGTAGAAAGTTTCAGCAAAGCTTAAGTCTTCACTTATATCTAAATAAAGTTGGGTAAGGGTAGAAGCATCAAGTCTACTTTTCGGTGAAAGTTTACTTTCTATACTTAACCATTTTTCTTTGTTTTGTTGAATAAAGTACGCCTCTCGCATGGACAAAAGATAAGTTTCAAAAATAAACTTTTAATTGATTTTTGAAGCATTAATTTAAAAATTATGATTTGCTTTATGAATGATATAAATATGATTGAGTTGAATGAAGATACTTGATGTGGTATGAAGTATTATTTAGAATACTAACAATAATTATTCATTATACTTTAATACTCTTAGATTGTTCGTAAATTTTTTCAAGCCAGACTTCTCTTTCATTAACCACGAAATCAAACTCGTTTCCGTTTATGGTGATTATTCTTATTCCATTATTTATGAGTTTCGCCGTTTTTCTTTTTTTAATTTCTGCAATTTCCTCATAAGGGATATTGGTTTGTCCTTTTTGAATGTTGATTTTATGAGACTTAAAAATCATTTTTTTGTTCGTCAGAAATATTTTTCCGCCAACACCTTCTATACCACGAAATAAGTTAGCAGGACCTTGAATTTCAATTTCTTCATCTGTATCTAATTCGGGTTGTATAGTCAAGTTTTTATTAATTTTTTTTGCCAATTTCTCAGATATATATGGAAATCCAATTCCGAAGAATATTCCAAAACCTACTCCTTGGAAAATGAAATAATAAACAGAGTGAAGTTTTTCGCTAGTGAAATATTCAAATACCACAAGCAAAAGTGTGTAGAAAATTCCTGTTGTTAGGGCGAAATACAACCTATACTTCCAATTAATTTTTATCATTTTGTTGCCAATTTCCATAGTTGTTGATTTAGTAATTTTAGTCAAGCTTTTTAAGATTTGATTCTTTTAAAATTGCTTACAGGACTAGACGGATTTTCATATTTTTTGAATCAAAAAGTTAGTAAGGCTATCTCTATTGACTTTTAATTGCGTAATATTCATGTTTATTTTTTCTTCTCCTTGCTTAAAATTTGCTGTTTTTTTAAATAAAAACCGTAAGTTACTTTTTAAATCAAAATTACGCTTTACAGTTAAAGAAAGAAGTACTTGGTTTTTATGTTGAACAACTTCAGCTTCAAAAATAGCCTCCCATGGAATAATTACTTTAGTTATTTGTTTATGATAAACACCTTCATTAGTAAGCGTCATAACAGGCTGTAAGTCCAATAATTGGTAAACACTTATAAGGAAACAAGAGGAGCCTATAAGTAGATTCAATAAACCCACTACATAGAAAAAGCTGTTATCTGATTGAATACCGAAGTAACCAATCACGTTGATCAACGTTGAAATCAATATTAATTTCAATAATTTTCGTTTTGAAAAATTGAAACTTAGAGATTGATTCATTTTTATCTTAGTTTTTTATGTAAAATTTATGCTGTATATTCTTAGTGCTAAATTAACAAATTTGCAAATGATTTGAAAATCATTTTTAATTAACCTAAATAGACATACACAGTTTTTTCTTATAATTAAAAATCTAGGTATTTTTAGCTACATTTGTAACATGTTTAAACATGGTTTTTCAATAACGGCAGGCGTACTTTTGTGCATTGCTTTGGTTTATGCATTTGTTGCATCATTCAGTATTTTTCTGATTGCTTTTGGTGGCTTTTTAATCTCCATATTATTTCATGCGCTTGCCACAAAAATTGAAAAAATCATTGCCATTCCAAGGCTTTTTAGTCTACTCATTGTTTTAATACGTTTTACAGCGTTAATTTTTGGTTTAACTTGGTTGGTAGGATCAACCTTGATTGAGCAATACGAAAAATTTGAAGCTATTTTACCCAACACCATAGCAAATCTTCGCAACTATTTAGACTCCTTTGCTTTAGGGATTCGTTTTGTAGAGGAGTTAGACGAATTGTTAGGTAATTCCATCTCTTTATTAGACAATTTTCAATTTTTGTTTGCCTATACTTTTGGTTTTTTTGGAGATTTATATGCACTTACTTTTTTTAGTATCTTTTTTATGGTCACTCCAATTGACTACAAAAAAGGAATTTTACTTTTAGTTCCCTCCAACTATGAAGAAAAAGCTAACAAAATACTTGAGCGTGTGTGGAATGATCTCAAAACATGGTTAAAAGCACAACTGCTTATCATGCTGTTCATCTTTACAACAACAGCCATCGGATTACTAATTATTGGTGTTGATTTATGGTTGATTTTAGCTTTGATTGCAGGCACGCTTTGTTTTATCCCAAATATAGGCCCAACGATTGCTTTGGTACCTGCTATTTTGGTAGGATTGCTAGATGGTATTCAAATGGCGACTGCAATTTTTGCTGTATACATGATTGTTCAGCTTATAGAAACAGGTTTTTTTGGCCCTTATATACGTAAACGAATGTTGTCTATTCCTCCAGCATTATTATTGTTTTTTCAATTTGCTTTAGCGGCTTTTACAGGCGCTTGGGGACTTTTGATGGCGACTCCCTTACTAGTTGTTTTAATGATTTTAGTGGGTGAAATTTATGTAGTTGAATCTCTTAAAAAATCACTTAAGATTTCGGGTAAGAAGAAGTAGTTTTTTTCATTTACAGGGTTCCATATTCATATGAATCAAAATAAATGATTAGATAATTCATCTTTTCTTCTACTATTTTTCTAAGCCTCTATGTTTCCCTGCCTCGCCGTCTGGCAGGTATGTGGTTATAGTAAACATATAGTATTTACATGGTAATTAATTTTCTCCATTTAACCTGGGTTATGCCTTTAGAACTTCGTTATGAAAGGTAAAAGCTCAAAAAAAATCAAGGCTTTTGAGGAATCAGCATAGTAAGCCCTATGGTTATTACTCAAAAGTCAACGAAGTGTTTGATTTTGTCCCGTATTTTTTACGGGATGTCTTGTAATAGATTTTCTAATGTAATAATGCGGGTTTAATCTCATATAACGGAGTTGGATGTAATGTCTTAAACTCGCCATTTTTTTTTGTTTTTATAACTATTTAGAGCTAGTTTCTGAAATAGTTGTCACACAATAAACACAAACCTGCCTGACAAGACTACGCAGGTAAGGACACAAAGTTTCATAAAAAGAAAAGCATCATTGCATAATAAGAATTGCAAAAAACGATGTCTGTATAATAACAACATTTTATAGCTAAAATTATACAAAAAAAGGTGCCCTTATTATTGGGCACCTTTTTAATTCTTGATATTAAAAGATTTATTCCGCACTTACAGCTTCTTCTTCAAGCACTCTGTTCTTTACATACTTTTCAAGCCATTGATCTTGTTCCCAAAGCATGTGCATGATACTTTCTTTGGCAGCATACCCATGACTTTCTTTAGGAAGCATTACTAGTCTTGCAGGAGCGCCAAGTCCTTTTAATGCATTGAAATAACGTTCGCTTTGCATGGGGTATGTTCCGGAGTTATTGTCATCTTCACCGTGAATAAGAAGTAAAGGGGTTTTCATTTTATGCGCATTCATAAATGGCGACATTGTATTGTAAATTTCAGGAGCTTCCCAATAATTGCGTTCTTCTGATTGAAAACCAAAAGGAGTAAGTGTTCGGTTGTAAGCACCGCTTCTCGCAATTCCTGCAGCAAACAAATCAGAATGAGAAAGTAAATTAGCCGTCATAAACGCGCCATAACTATGTCCACCAACAGCCACTTTATTTCTGTCTATATATCCCATTTCATCAACAGCATCGATGGCAGCTTTTGCATTACCTACTAATTGCTCTACAAAAGTATCGTTTGGCTCTTCGTCTTCTTCGCCGATAATAGGGAAGGCCGCATCATCGAGGACTACATAACCTCTGTTCACCCAATACAAAGGCGAACCATAATAAGGATAGGTAAATTCTTTGCTGCTTGAAGTAACTTGAGAAGCACTTTGTTTGTCTTTATATTCACGTGGGTATGCCCACATGAGCATTGGATACTTTTTTCCTTCTTCATAATCAACAGGTAAATATAAAGTTGCAGAAAGCGTCAATCCATCCTCGCGATCGTAGGTAATAACCTCTTTATGTACATTCTGAATGGACTCAAACGGATTTTTAAAATCTGAAATTTGGGTTACTTCATTTGTATAGATGTTTTTGAAATAGTAATTAGGGAAATCATTACTACTTTCAAGTCGTGTAAGTAGCTTTCCACTTTCTATGTCTATTAAACGAACGAATGATTCTAGCTTTTTTGTTTCATTGGATTCAAAAATTCTATTTACACTCATGTCATCTAAGGAAAGTTCATCGATAAATGGATTTTTTCCTTCAGGGGAGTATCCTTCACCTATCAATAAAAGTTTCCCTGTTTTGGTTTGCTGTACGATACTTCTGTTGAATTCATTTCGTTTCGTCACAAAATCTCCAGGATCATCGTATTGATTTTGATAATTCCGTTCATTAAACAATCGAACTTCTTTTGAAGAATCTGAAGGATTAAAGAAGGAAGTCTTTACTGTTCGTGTGTTCCACCAATACTCATAACTAATGGCTAAGTTTTCATCAGACCAAGCAATGTTGGAATACCTAAGTTGTGTTTTCAATAGTGAGGTTGCTTCACCTGAAAATGGCGCTTGAAGTGCAAAAACTTCATCTCTGTAATCTACTTCATTGGCAGGGTCGCCTTCATCTAAAGCTTCAACCCAAATAAGCGTTGCTGGTTGGTCTGCTCTCCATGAAAAATTTCTTCTTCCTTTGCGAGTAGCCATAAAGCCTTTGGGCATTTCTTCCATAAGTGGAACATTTGCTGCTTCGTAGATTTTATTTCCTTTCAAATCATAGATATGATAGTTGGTAGGAAACCTTCCGTAGGTTACAATATAAGAAAAAGGGCGTTTGATTTCAGACAACATGAGGTAATTTCCGTCAGGTGAAAATGACATGCTTCTATACATTCCTTGTTCTTTCCATGTAGTTGATTTCCCTTTTAAATCTATTTTTTTGATTTCTGAAGTTGCTAAAGTTTCAAAATTAGCTTCATCATCCTTATTTTTTAATAAATCTTGGTAGGTTCTATTTTGAGCTTCTACACCTACTTCATTTACAGATACCGTTGGTCCTGTGGGTACTTTTTTCGATGTTTCTATAAGTTTTGGGCGATTGGTTGGCAAGGTTTTTACAAGAAAACCTGATTCATCAGCTAACCAAACAAATGGAGAACCCAAATTGGCATTGAGATTAGCTTCGGTTAATTTAGATGCTTTTTTCTTCTTGTAATCTATAAACCACAATTCGTTTCCTGAAGTAGTTGTGTTTGTGAATGCAATAAAATTTTGCGAAGGCGACCAAGAAAGATTGCTGATTTTTGCATTTTCAGGCATACCTTTAATAGTAAAAGTTTTTTTAGTTTCAGGGTCAAACAATTCTAATTTGAAATAAAATCTTGCTCTACTAGATATATTTGTCTGTGGATTGATACGCAACCCCGCAAGTCTCAATTCGTCTTCAGAAAGCGAAGCAATACTTTCATATTGTTCTCTATAAATTAGAATAGCTTTTGTTCCATCGGAGTTGATACTCATCGACGGAGGCATGGGAACATCTGCCAATTCAAGCACATTTTGATGAGGAAGTTGGTAGTCTAAATCAATTTGTGCATATGTCAAAATAGGTAATAGAACTATCATACAGAGTGTGTTTAGCGACTTCATTTAACTAGTTTTTAAAAAATTTTACTTGTAAATATGACCTTTTAAAAAGCAAAAGGTTGAAATTTGGGTTTATAGAAAAACCCTAAAACGATAAAGAAACAAATTTACATTTAAAAGTTGATTAAATAAAAAAAAAACAAATAATACTTTTGAAAATCATATAAGATGAAATAATACAATTAAAGAGCTCTAAAATTGTTTACTGACTTTAAACAGATTTTTCTATAAGACCAGATTAATATATTTTCAATCTCATTCTGTTTTAAGACGCTATTATTGTCGTATTCAAAATAAAAAAGACTTCTTATTAAGAAAAATGTATAAACATTCGCTAAATTGAGCTTTCAACTTCATTTTATTTATTTAAATTAGCAACAAAATTTTAAAAAATCATTTCAACATGAATGAAGTAGTTATAGTAAGCGCGGCAAGAACACCTATTGGGAGTTTTTTGGGTAGTTTGTCATCCATTCCTGCAACTCAGTTAGGAAGTATTGCTATTAAAGGCGCTTTAGATAAAATAAATTTAGACCCTTCTGAGGTAGATGAAGTTTTGATGGGGAATGTTGTTCAGGCTAACAATGGTCAAGCTCCCGCTCGCCAAGCTGCATTAGGAGCAGGATTATCCGAAAATGTTCCTTGTACAACGGTAAATAAAGTCTGTTCAAGCGGTATGAAAGCAGTAATGCAAGCAGCTCAAGCAATTGCTTTAGGAGACGCTTCTGTGGTTGTTGCAGGTGGTATGGAAAACATGAGTATGATTCCACATTATGTTCACTTACGTAACGGACAAAAATTTGGACCTACATCTCTAATTGACGGATTGCAAAGAGATGGATTGGTAGATGCTTA
>SKIG01000224.1 GCA_007116535.1 Psychroflexus sp. | reverse complement strand
TATCAAACCACGACTCGAACCAAGTTTTATCGTTTATTATCATAGCCCACAAAATTAGTTTATTTTTGTTGCCAATTGTAGAAAAAAGAATGGGAAATAATTTCAAAATGATTGCGCGTACTTTGTACGGACTAGAAGATGTACTCGAAGCCGAATTACGAAAATTAGGCGCAATGGATATCGAAAAGGGGGTTAGACATGTAAGTTTTTATGGCGATTTGGGGTTTTTGTACAAAGCCAACCTTAGCCTGCGTACTGCAATTAATATACTAAAACCCATCAAAGATTTTAGGTTATTCCAAGCAGATGATTTGTACCACAACGTTTACCAAATGCCGTGGGAAAATTTCATCAAAGAAGGTCAGACTATTGCTATTAATTCGAGTGTTCATTCTGATTTTTTTAATCACTCTCAATTCGTAGTATACCGAACAAAAGATGCAATTGTGGATAGATTGCGTGACCAACAGGGAAATCGACCCGATGTAGATACAGCTAAACCTGACGTAAAAATACATGTACACATCGACCGTAAAAATTGTCATATTTCGCTTGATTCTTCGGGAGATCCATTATTCAAACGTTCCTATAGAAAAGCTACAAACCTAGCTCCTATAAATGAAGTGCTTGCAGCAGGGATTTTACTACTTTCGGGTTGGGATGGAAAAAGTGACTTTTTAGACCCAATGTGCGGAAGCGGAACTTTGCTTATTGAAGCTGCAATGATTGCTTGTCAGATTCCCCCCAACATCAATCGCTCTCATTTTTCGTTCATGAATTGGGAAGATTGGAATCCCGAATTATACGAACTTATTACTGCTTCAACTTTGAAGAAAGTAAGAGACTTTCATTTCAGCATTAAAGGTTACGACAAAGACCCGTCTGTTGTGATAAAAGCGCTTGAAAACATTGAAAACGCTAACTTAACTGATTTTATTCAAGTTGATATCAAAGACTTTTTTTCGTCCTCAAAAGAAACAAGAGGACCACTGCATATGGTTTTTAATCCCCCTTATGGGGAGCGTTTAGAAATTGATATACCCAATTTTTACAAATCAATTGGAGATACATTCAAAAACGAATACCCAAACACAAGAGCTTGGATGATTGTTTCTAACATAGAGGCTATCAAAAATGTTGGATTGAGACCTTCCAAAAAAATCAAACTATACAACGGGAAACTCGAAACTAAACTAGTCAATTACGAGATTTACGAAGGCTCTAGAAAGGCAAAGCATAATTGATTAGTTGGAAAAGAACTCGTTTATTTTCGATTTGAGTTGCCTTCTTGCTTCAACTTGTGTAAAATAGAAAGATAGTGTTATCTTCTCTAAAATAGTAGGGGTAAATCGTATTTATTAGTTCTATTTACAGTTTTTTATTCAATTCTTGTCTTCCGACAATTGCCATTATTTCTACAATATCTTCATTTACTTTAAAATAAATGATATCAACTCCACAAACACAGCGCCTGTAGTCTTTTTTTATGTAGTCAACTGATTCAAATGAAAAAGGTCTTTGGGCAATAATATCGAAATATTCAAAAAACGATTCAAAATACTTATCCGCTTGAGTCATACCGAATTTTTCAAATCCATATTGATGAATTTGTATTAAATCGTTTTTAGCTTCGTTACTCAATCTATATTTAGCCATTCAATAAGGTCTTTGATTGAGCTAAAATTTCGTTTTTATTATCTTTAGTAAATCCGCTTTTTTCAGCTTTATCAAGTTTGGCTCGAACCCAATCAATTTGGATTTGTTGTTTTCTGGCTTGTCTTATCAAATCGTTTACCAATTCGCTTTTACTTGAATAATCATTTTTATTCACTTGCGCTTTAAGCCATTCGTCATTCAGTTTGGTAAATGTTATACTTTGTCTTGACATAATTTTATTCTTTGGTGTAAATATACATCACAAACGAATCACTTCCTAATTACTTCCAACTAATTACCACATAGAACTAGGTTAAAATCTGTAGATTTTAGCCGAGCATAAGATAAGTGATGAATCAAATGGAATCGTTTCTAAAATCATATATACATATTTAACACAAAAAAGCTATAAAAAGCCTTCAAAAGAAGTATATTCCTTATTTTTGTAATCAAATTTTTTCAAAATATACACTATGAAATCATACGATGTTGCTGTAATTGGTTCGGGACCTGGAGGCTATGTAGCTGCGATTAGATGCGCCCAATTAGGCATGAAAACTGCAATTATAGAAAAATATGCTACCAAAGGAGGAACATGCTTAAACGTAGGTTGTATTCCATCAAAGGCTTTGTTGGATTCTTCTCACCACTACGAAGATTCCATCAAACATTTTGAAGAGCATGGAATAGAAATTTCAGGAGACATCAAAGTAAACCTTGAAAAAATGATTGCTCGAAAAAATTCTGTGGTAGAGCAAACCACAAAAGGTATTGATTTCTTGATGGAGAAAAATAACATCGACAGTTACCAAGGTGTTGGTTCTTTTGAAAACGAACATACCATAAACATTACTCCTTCCAAAGGAGATGTTACGCAAATTGAAGCAAAAAATATTATCATCGCCACAGGAAGTAAGCCAAGGAACTTACCTTTTATCGACTTAGACAAAGAACGAATCATTACTTCTACAGAAGCATTGTCTTTAAAAGAAATTCCAAAACACTTGATACTTATCGGAGGTGGTGTAATTGGTTTGGAGTTAGGTCAAGTTTATTCTCGTTTAGGAGCGGAAGTTACCGTGGTAGAATACATGGATAGAATTGTTCCAACCATGGATTCAGCTTTGAGCAAGGAAATGAGAAAAGTACTGAAAAAAGCAGGATTCAATTTTGCGCTTTCACATGAAGTTCAGTCAGTTGAACGTGATGGCGACAAAGTAATTGTAAAAGCCAAGGACAAAAAAGGAAAGGAAGTTAGCTTTGAAGGAGATTACTGTTTAGTTTCCGTGGGAAGAAGCCCATATACAGCAGGATTAAACGCAGACAAAGCCGGTGTAAAAATCAATGACCGCGGACAAGTGGAAGTCAATGAAAAATTACAAACTTCTACACCACATATATACGCTATCGGTGATGTGATTAAAGGTGCAATGTTAGCGCATAAAGCTGAAGAAGAAGGAACCTTTGTTGCCGAAGTAATTGCAGGACAAAAACCGCACATCGATTACAATTTGATTCCGAATGTTGTTTATACTTGGCCTGAAATTGCAAGCGTTGGTAAAACTGAAGAGCAACTTAAAGAAGAAAAAGCCAACTACAAAGTTGGAGAATTCCCAATGAGAGCCTTAGGTCGTTCTAGAGCTAGTGGAGATATTGATGGGTTAGTGAAAATTATAGCCGATAAAGAAACCGACGAAGTTCTTGGCGTACATATGATTGGAGCCCGTGTTGCCGACCTTATTGCTGAAGCAGTAACTGCCATGGAATTTAGAGCAAGCGCAGAAGACATTGCTCGCATGAGTCATGCACACCCAACTTACGCAGAAGCAGTTAAAGAAGCAGCATTAGCAGCCACCGATAACAGAGCATTGCATATTTAGAAATAAATAAGTCTACAAATAACAAAAGCGAACACAACTAGTGTTCGCTTTTTTTGTTTAATAATTAACATAATTCATTAAACAAAAAATTATTTTTGAAGCAACAAATATTCATTTTAAGGATGCTTCAACTTACAAAAAACCAACTAATAGAACTCGATCGCATTCAACGAATGCATTTGATTAATTCTTGTACAGGAGTTAAGTCTGCGAATTTAATTGGAACAATCAACGATAAAGGTCAAACCAATTTAGCTATTTTCAACTCC
>SKIG01000134.1 GCA_007116535.1 Psychroflexus sp. | reverse complement strand
TAACCAACTGCTTTAAGCCTAATGGACCTCTGTGGTGTAATTTGTCAGTCGAAATTGCCAACTCAGCGCCAACGCCCATTTGTCCGCCATCTGTAAATCGGGTAGAGGCATTGTGATAAACAGCAGCGCTATCTACATTTTCCATGAAATTTGCTGCTTTTTTATTGTCTTCTGTAATAATTCCGTTGGAGTGTTTCCCTGAATGTTCATTGATGATTTCCATTGCGTGATTCAATCCTTCTACTTGACCAAACAAAATCTTTTTAGCTAAAAATTCTTCTTTCCAAATAGCTTCATCTGAAAAAACTTTTGCCCCTGAAATAAATTCTGCTAAGGCTTTGTCCGCCACTAGCTCAACACCCAAATCGCTTAAGAGTTGCGTCAACTCTGCTACTTTTTTATCAATTTCAGGTAAATTTTTATCGATTAAAACCTTGTCTAATGCATTACATCCTGAAATCTTATTAGTTTTAGCATTAATGATGACTTCTGTTGCTTTTTTCCAATCGGCATCTTCAGCAACATACATAAAATTATTTCCACGTCCACTTATTAAAACTGCGCATCGTGCATGTTCTTTCACAAACTGAATCAATCGCTCTCCACCACGAGGAACAATCAAGTCTAATTTTTCGGTTGGATTTCTCAAAAACTCTTGTGTTTCTTCGCGATTCATAACCATGTATTTGATCCAATCGGTAGATAAGTTATTCTGTTTTAAAGCCTTGTGCCAACAATCTACTAAGGCGATGTTGCTGTGATAAGCTTCTTTACCCCCTTTTAGTAAGATTTTATTATTCGCTTTAAAAGCTAAAACGGCTGCTTCAATAGTTACATCAGGACGTGATTCGTAAATAATTAAAATGCTTCCAAAAGGATCTGTTTTATTAATAATTTTCAATCCTGAGTATAATGTTCGTTCATCAATAACCTTACCAATAGGATCTTCTTGTTCATCTACTTCCTTGATGGCTTTAATCATTTCATCTACCTTCTTATCGTCTACAATAAGTCGTTGGTATAGTGCTTCGTCCGCTCGATTAAATGCTTCTAAATCTTTTTTGTTGGCTTCTATGATATCATTTCGTTTTTCTTCAATAAGCTGCATCATTGAAGTTAATACCTTATGTTTTTTTTCTGTACTTAAAAATTCCATGTATTATTTTTTAAATTCTGTTCCTACTTTTTTTCTATTCATAATGTCTATAATGACATTTTCTTCCTTTCCGTTTGCGATATAAGTGGGTATATTTTTGTTAGCAGTAAATTTTGCTATCTTCAACTTTGATTTCATACCGCCTCTTCCTTCGCCTTCACCTTTAGTAGACTCTTGAACGTATTTTTCGACAGATTCGTTCACATTTACTTCGTGAAGTAAATCAGAATCTTCATCATCGGGATGTCCTGTATATAGTCCATCTGTATCGGTCAACATGATTAATTTTTCAGCTTTCACCAATTCTGCTACCAAACTTGCCAATTCATCATTATCGGTAAACATTGAATTAGATAAGGAAACTGCATCATCTTCATTTGCGATAGGTACAATTCCTTCATTTAACAAGCCTTCGTAACAATTAATCATGTTTTCTCTGTATTGACCTGGTGCGAAGTCTCTTTTGGTAGCCAATACTTGGGCACATCGCATTCCGAAGTCGTGAAACATGGTGTAATAATGCCGCATAAGTCGCGGCTGACCAACTGACGAGTAAATTTGTCTTCGCGTAGTTGCATCGGTTGCTAAGCAAGATCCAAGAACTTCTTTACCTGCAATGGCAGATCCTGATGATACTAAAATTGTAATTATTCCTCTTTCATATAAGTAGGCAATTTGACGAACTAAATTCTTCAAAATTGGGCCAACTATTCGGTTGTTTAAGTTGGTCATTACGTTTGTTCCTACTTTTACAACTATTCTTCTTTGGTGCATGTTTTTATTTTTCTTCTTCTCCAATTTCAACCGCTCTGTTGAATGCTGCAAAAGCAGCGTCTTTAATTAATTCTTTTACGTTATTGTCTTCCATAGAATCAAGTGCAGCTCGCGTTGTACCTCCTTTGGAAGCTACTCGATTCATCCACGTTTGTGGGGTTAAATCAGATTGATTAAACAATTCTACCGCGCCTTCAAAAGTGGTGCTTACTAATACTTTGGAATCATGGTCTGAAAACCCCATTTTTTTAGCGGCTTCTAACATTGACTGCATAAAGTAAAAAACGTATGCAGGTCCGCTTCCTGAGATTCCTGTTGATTTGTTGATGAATTCTTCATTAGAAACATGTATCGATTCTCCTGTAGTATCAAGTAGGTTTCTAACCATCAGCAATTCAACTCGACTCACTTCTTTTGAAGCCGTATAGGAGGTAACTCCTTTTCCTACTTTTGCGGGGAGATTTGGCATGGTTCGAACTACTTTGCTCACTCCTAAATTATCTTGGATTTGTTGAATGGTCACTCCTGCCATTAGCGAAACAAATATTTGCTCTTCATTGACTAAACCTTTCATGCGACTAAATAAATCGTCTGCATGGTATGGCTTAACGCCTAAAAAGACAATGTCTGCTTTAGGAAGACAATCGTCTAATTTGTCAAAAGTAACAAACTCGTCTCTGTCCGATAAGAGCTCCAAAATGTCTGCTGAGACATCATTGATCATTAATTTTTTTCTATTAAGTACAGGAGAGCTTGCCATACCTTCGGCATAGGTTAAACCCATATTTCCCGCACCAATTACAAGTACTTTCATTTAATTGAGTAATTTTAATTCACATATATAGCTGCAAGTTTCATGCAGAGCCAATAAAATTCTTTTGAAAGTTTAATTATTGTGAAATCCTCACTTATTTACAAGGATATTTAACAACTTGACAAAATGTGTATTGATAATTAGCTACTTAACAATTTACTTTAAAACAAAGGTGTCAGTTTGTCGGTGACAGATGGGCAAAAAAATAGGCTTGCAAAATTTTGCAAGCCTATTTAAATCAATAGTTTTATAGAAAAAATTAATCTCTATCTTTTCTAGGTTCTCTACGTCTGTTGTTGTCTCTTCCTCTAGAATTGTTATTATCACTTCTTGGAGGGCGTTCTTTGTAACCTTCTGGTTTTGGTAACAAAGCTTTTCTTGAAACCTTATCTTTTCTAGTACGAGGGTCAACCCCGAAGTATTTCACTTCAAAGGTATCTCCCATATTTACAACGTCGCTTACATTTTCTGTACGTTCCCAAGCTAACTCAGATACGTGCAGTAAAACTTCGTTTCCTGGAGCGTCTAGGTATTCTACAACGGCACCAAAATCTAGCATCTTGATAACTTTCACTTGGTAAGTTTCACCAACTTCTGGTTTGAAAACCAATGAGTCAATTTTTGCTAATACCATGTCGATGCCATCTTGGTCATTTCCAAGGATTTCAACAACACCTTGCTCATCTACTTCATTTATTACGATAGTAGTATTAGTTGCTTTTTGAAGTTCTTGAATCACTTTTCCGCCTGGTCCAATCAATGCGCCGATAAATTCACCTGGAATAGTTCTGTAGATAATTTTTGGAGCGTGAGCTTTTACCTCAGTTCTTGGTGTATCAATTGTTTCGGTAATTTTTCCAAGAATATGTAATCTTCCTTCTTTTGCTTGATTCAGTGCGTTTACGAGAATCTCGTAAGAAAGGCCTTTCACTTTGATGTCCATCTGACAAGCAGTGATTCCGTCAGCAGTTCCTGTGATTTTGAAATCCATATCTCCTAGGTGATCTTCGTCTCCTAAGATATCAGAAAGCACCGCATATTTTTCGCCTTCAGAAATTAACCCCATGGCAATACCTGAAACAGG
>SKIG01000062.1 GCA_007116535.1 Psychroflexus sp. | reverse complement strand
TTTTACAGATGGTCGAGATGTCGATCCACATTCAGCAAAAGGTTTCATTGAAGATTTACTTCCTCACTTAGAAAAAAACAATGCAAAACTTGCTTCCTTAGTGGGAAGGTATTATGCAATGGATCGTGATAAGCGTTGGGAACGTGTCAAGTTAGCTTACGATGCAATTGTGAATGGAAAAGCGAAATTTTACAGTGAAAACCCTCTTGAAAGTATCAAAAATTCCTACGATAAGGGGGTTACAGATGAATTCATCGATCCAATTTGCTTTACTGAGAACGGAAGTCCAATAGGTCAAGTAAAAAATGGCGATGTTATTATTTTCTTTAACTTTAGAACTGATCGTGGGCGCCAACTTACAGAAGCGCTATCTCAAAGAGATTTTCCTGAAGTTGAGATGAAAAAGCTTGATCTTCATTATGTAACTATGACTACTTACGACGATTCATTTGAAGGAATTGAAGTGATTTTCAAAAAAGACAATCTTGAAGACACATTAGGAGAAGTTCTAGAACGAAACAATAAAACCCAAATTCGTGCTGCTGAAACTGAAAAGTATCCACACGTAACATTTTTCTTTTCAGGAGGAAGGGAAACAAGTTTTGATGGTGAAAAACGTATATTAGTAAATTCACCAAAAGTAGCTACCTACGATTTGCAACCTGAAATGAGCGCCTACGAGCTAAAAGATAAATTGCTTGCTGAAATCAATGCCGAGTCGGTAGATTTTATGTGCATCAATTTCGCTAATCCTGACATGGTAGGACATACAGGCGTTTTTGAAGCTGCAGTAAAAGCTTGTGAAACAGTAGATGAATGTTTAAGAGAGTTGGTTGAAGCAGCTGAAAACAAAGGATATTCTATGATTGTAATTGCTGACCACGGAAACTCTGAAACAATGAAAAACGAGGATGGGAGTCCAAATACAGCGCACACTACCAACCCCGTTCCCATGATTTTAGTAGACAATGAAATCAAAAAAATCAATGATGGAATTCTTGGCGATATTGCGCCTACAATCCTTCATTTAATGGGGGTTGAAAAAAGTGAGCACATGACAAGAAATAGTTTGGTCGATTAATAAAAAAGATTTTAAAAAAAAATAGATACATGAAAATACTAGTATATAGTTTCCTTCTGATTACTAGCTTAAGTTTTGGTCAGCGTGTAAAAACCGAATTAGTGGTTGGTGAAACAAGCAAACAAGAATTATTAGAATCTAAGAATAAAACTTGGTTTCAAGATATTTACGATGCTTACATTCCGAATGAGGATGACCTTGAACAAATCACTAAACTCTTGAAAAAACAGAAAAAAAACCAATTTGAAATCTATTTTGGTACTTGGTGTCCGGATAGCAGAAGAGAGGTTCCTCGTATCTACAAATTACTTGATTTGGCGGGGTATGATACAGAAAAAGTTAAACTTGTTGGTGTAAAAACCGACAAAAAAATACCTAACATTTCTGACGAAGAAAGAGAAAAACTAGACGTGCAACGTGTACCAACGCTGCTTATTTTAGACAAAAAAGGTGTAGAAATTAATCGCTATGTAGAATATGCTCAGACAACACTTGAAAAAGATATACTGATGATTTTATCAGGCGAAAACTATAAACACAGTTACTTAGATTAAATATGATTTCTTCTAACAAAGCCATAATAGCCGTAGATTTTGATGGAACCATCGTAGAAAGTAGGTATCCAAAAATTGGAAAGCCCATGATGTTTGCTTTCGAAACTATGAAAAAGCTTCAGGAAATGGGACACCCTCTTATCTTGTGGACATATAGGAGCGGCAAATACCTAGATGAGGCAGTAGAATTTTGCCGAGACAATGGAATCGAATTTTACGCCGTAAACAAAAGTTATCCCGAAGAAGAATTTGACGAAAGTATAAGTAGAAAAATAGCTGCCGATATTTTTATTGATGATAGAAATGTAGGCGGTTTTATAGGATGGGGTGAAGTGTATAGACAACTAATAAATTCTGAAGCAATTCTACCTAAAGAAGAGAAAAAGAGCTTACTTTCTAAACTTTTCAAAAAATAAACGCACTAATGATAATTGCCAAAACTAGAGAAGAAATTGAGTTAATGCGCGAAAGTGCTCTAGTAGTTTCTAAAACTTTAGGAATGCTAGCTAAAGAAGTGAAACCTGGAGTAACTACTTTGTACCTGGATAAATTAGCAGAAGAATTTATTCGAGAACAAGATGCTATACCCGGTTTTCTAGGACTATATGATTTTCCTAATACACTTTGTATGAGTCCAAATGCGCAAGTAGTACATGGAATACCAACGGATAAACCTTTAGTTGAAGGAGATATCATTTCAATTGACTGCGGAGCTATCAAAAACGGTTTTTACGGTGACCATGCGTACACCTTCAAAGTTGGAGAAGTTTCTTAAGAGGTAGAAAAACTTCTTCGAGTAACCAAAGAAAGTTTATACAAGGGCATCGCAGAATTAAAACTTGGCAACAGAGTTGGAGATGTAGGATTTGCTATTCAAAAACACGCTGAACAAAACGGTTATGGTGTTGTTCGTGAATTGGTTGGTCACGGTTTGGGCAAAAAAATGCACGAAGACCCCGAAATGCCAAACTATGGTAAAAAAGGTAGAGGTAAAAAATTTATTGAAGGGATGGTTGTCGCTATTGAACCTATGATAAATATGGGCACTAAGAACATCATTCAACTCAAAGATGGATGGACAATACTTACCAAAGACGGCAAACCAAGTGCTCATTTTGAACACGATGTAGCCATTGTTGATGGAAAACCTCAACTACTTTCTACGTTTGACTATATCTATGAGGCATTGGGAATCCAAAGTAATGAAGAAGACCCATACAGAGTAAAACAAACTTCCTTATGATAAATGTTCTATGTGTTTCTAATTTAGTTGATACTATTATTTATGGTATGTTTTCAGAATTAAGAGCATATGGTTATAAGGTTTTTATTACCGCAACAACCGAAGAACAAGTTAAAAAAATAGAAAAAGGTGGTTGCCACGCAGTTAGAATTCCAAACTATAATGCTAAGTTTTCCTACAAAGCTATCAAAAGTATACGCAATGCCTTAAAGCAGAACAATATCCAAGTTGTTTATGCTATCAATAGCTCAGACTTGTCTAATTCACTTTTTGCAAGCTACGGATTACCTATAAAAACAGTTGCCTATCGAGGAACACAAGCAAAAATCAGAAAATCAGATCCTACTTATTACTTAGGCATTCTTCATCCAAAAGTAAGTCATATAGTTTGTGCCACAGAAGATATTTATTTGAATCTTCAATCTTTATTCGATAAGAAAATGCTGACGCTCAACCCAAAACCTTACAAAGTTGAATGGGTAAGCGAAGCAATACAAAATCCAAAGAAAGCCAATGACATTCCTGATGATGCTTTTCTTGTAACCCATATAGCATTAGCAAAAAATAGACCCTTTAAAGGACTTTCTAATCTTATTGAAGGTTTTCATTTAATTGATAATTCAGCCATTTACCTTCTTCACATAGGAGATTATGATGAAGTAGACTTCAATAAAGCCAAGTCGGGTAAAAATGCAGATAGAATTCATTTTATTGGTAAACAAAGAGATGCCGTTCATTACCTCCCAAAATCAAATGTATGTATTTGCCCTTCTACAAGAGATGCTTCACCTAGAAGTTTACGAGAAGCAATGGCATGTGAAGTTGCCTGTATAGTTACAGATATTCCCGGAGCACGAGATTTGGTAAAACACAATGAAACAGGATTGGTTATTGAGCCAAATTCCCAACAAGCAATCGCAGAGGCAATAACAAATCTTGCAGGTAATAAAGATAAAACAAGATTATTCGGAATAAACG
>SKIG01000050.1 GCA_007116535.1 Psychroflexus sp. | reverse complement strand
GTTTGAACATCTTGCACCACAAACTCATTAAGTACAGGATTAAATGCCATAGAATTAAATTCTGTAAAATACCTGAAGTTAAAACCAGTTTGCACAAAAGTTGCTTTCTTGAACCAGTGGTTTTGATAGTAAATAGAATGTCTTGTAACAAATTCAGGAACAGGCAGTACACTCGCTCCGCTAAAGACATTTTGGTACATAGTTGTATTTGTCAATCCAAATAGTCCGTAGCTAAATTCATTAAAAGCCTTTATCTTGAGATAACTTACATCACTATCCGACTGAAAAGGTCGGACTAAGGCATGAATTTGGTCAAACTCTTCAACATCACCATCTACACCAAAGTAAGTGTAGTTTTGTATTTGTGAGAAGCTACCTTCTATAGAACCCCACTTTTGGTGTTCTATTTTGCCCCCCACAACCTGACTTGTTTCATTGCTGAAATCAGGGTTGTACCAATTATAATTAACGTAAGCACTTTGATTCAGTATAAAATTAAAGTTAGGTACCACAGATTGGATGTTTAGAAAACCAGTTGCTCGCATTTCTTTATTTATTTGTAGGCCTGCTTTTGCATCAATATATGTAGCAAAAAAATCACCAAATACATTTTGCATTAGTTCTCCTTCAAAATCAAACTTCCCTAATTTGTTTTTATAGTTTCCGCCAACTCCAAAAAGCCCACCTTTAAGCCTATTAGGGATAACTGTTTCATCTGTAATAAAAATACTTTTATAGCCGTAATTATAACTGGTATGTTGCGCTTTAAAACTGAATTCACCTAAGTGTTTTCTTTTGTAAGAGAGAGCTAGGGTGTTGGTTACTTCTTCAAACTGAACACGATTATTGATGTTTGTGTTTTCAAAAGTTGGTCCAAAAAGTGCAAAAGAGCTACTTTGATTAAAACGGTAGTTTCTGTCTTCAAATTTTAGAATATGCTGCAATCTAGTCTGATCATTTTGTAAAGAATCTCCCTTGAGTAAGTAATATTCTTGATTTATATAAAGCCGATTACCACTTAACTCAGAATCAGCGTTTTCGAATTGGTTTTGCAAGGAAGCTCGGTTTTCGAATTCAAGTACTTCATTGACAAAATTTTCAATAGCTTGGGCTGTAAGACCACCATTATGTTGGTTTTCTAAAGTTTGCGTAGTCACGTGACTTCTAATGAAATAACGATCTGATTTATTTCTATAATTGATTGTACCTCGAAAAGTACTTACGTTTGAGCGAGAATGTTTGTAATCTCCAAGTGAGCGTAATCCTTCGTAACCAATGGAGAAGTTAAGCCTTCTATTGATGTTGGTAGAAAAATTAGTTTTTACATTTTGACCTTGTTCAAGAACTGTCCTAAAATAAATCTCTGTGAGCGGGGTAGGCGTCTCATAGTAAAAAATATCATTAATTTGTAGGTAATTGAAATGTTGTGCTTGTGCTCCAAAATCAGGAACTAATCGTTGTTCGGTAAAATCATAGCCAAGTCTATTGTAAGTCATAGCTACATTATGAAATTCAAGTAACGCAAAATTATCTTGACGCAAATAATTTGCTTTGTACATTTTTTGAATAGTGAGTGTGGTGTCTACATGAGTGGTGTCCTTACTAGCGGAAATAATTTTATAATCAGTAGCTGGAGGTAAGTCTCCTCTTTTTTTTGTTTTTTGAACTTCTTCACCACTTTCTGCCGCTCGATCTCTTTTTATTCTTGAAGCAGTTCCGGCATCAAGCTTTCGCTCTTGAGCTTCAGCAAAAGAGAAAACCAGAAAAAAGAATAAAAATAAAAATCTCGAAATATTCATTTTGTATACCTAAAACAACGCAATATAGGTTATCATATTGTGCTACTTTTTAAGTGCCCAAAAGTACGTTTTTTAACCCAAACAGCGCAAAAAATAATCTAAGATGACAACTCTCTATTTGGAGACTGTATAGAATGTTTTGTTTGTGATGGCCTAATCAAACAAACTTAATTGTTCAGGTAAAAGTTTAAAACTTTTGCGGTGATATTTAGTTACTCCAAATTCACGAATAGCGTCACGGTGTTCTTTGGTAGGGTAGCCTTTATTTTTCTTCCAATTATACATGGGGTATTCTTCATGAATTTTATGCATGAATGCGTCTCGTTCAGTTTTGGCAATTACCGAGGCTGCCGCAATAGACAAAAATTTATTGTCTCCTTTGACTATACATTTGTATGCTATATCCTTGAATGGTTTGAAGCGATTGCCGTCTACAAGAATAAATTCTGGTTGAGGTTTTAGCTTTTCAATTGAGCGTTGCATAGCATAAATAGATGCATTTAATATGTTAATTTGATCTATCTCTTCCATCATTACATGGGTAAATGCAACAGAAATAGCTTCTTTCAAGATTAACTCTTTAAGCTGTTCTCTGTTTTTTAAGCTTAATAACTTGGAGTCTTTTAAAAGTTCATTTGAAAAGTTAGTATCAAGAATTACGGCAGCTGCTGTTACAGGACCTGCAAGACAGCCACGACCTGCTTCGTCTGTTCCACATTCTAGTAATTTATCTTGAAAATAGGGTGCTAGCATTTGTTTTATTGAAAAACAAAGATAAAAAAAAACAAAAAAAGTTAGATTACTTTTGTATAAACTTATGCATGCAGCACCAAAATAGGAGGTGCGTCTTGAAAATCTTGGTAATTGGCTTCTACATAGCTAAAGATTTGTTCGCAAACCCCAATGTTTCTTGCAGCTAAAAGAAGCAAGTCTTTCTCTTTAATCGTTTTTGCTACGTCAAAGTCACTTGTGGTTTGAACAAAATTAGTTTCAACATCTACAAAGCTATCTGTGACTACTTTTTTGGCAAGAGCTTGGTGTATAAGTGTGTCATGACTTGCTAACTCAAGTATGTCTACGGACATTTTTTCCCATTTAGGAAGGCGTTTGAATTTTGTAATGCACTTGTACTGCAATTTGTCCGTATAATCAACAGGGAAATTTATATTTGTTGGTAATTTTAAGCTTGAGTTCTCAAACACTATAAGAACAGGACACTTTACCTTAATTGCTAAGTTTTTAGTATAAGTTCCAAGTTTTAAACCTGTTTTACCTGATTTCCCATGTGCCCCCATGACTATCATATCTATGTCGTATAGTTCCACCATTCTTCTTATAGTTTCTAGTAAGTTTCCTTCTTGTAAAATGATTTCAAACCTATGAAGTAAAGATTCTGTAGAGTCTTCAAGTTGTTTTTTTTGAAGTAATAGGTTCTGATGAATTCCTAACTTACAAGAACCTCCACAGGATGATTTTGGGCATGGTTTTTTGATGTGCGTAATTAGAAAGTTTACTTCTTGATTTTCAAGTAGATGTATGGAATATTTGTGCGCATTTTGCGCAGGTGTCGAAAAATCAGATAGTAATAAGACGTTCATTTATGCTACTTCTACAATTGCAAGCAAAAGTAGCGGGAAGATACTTTCAAAAAAATGATAAAAGTCAGCTTAATCAAGAAGCTTATTGAATTGCTTCTAAAGCATCAAAATCCATTACTTTAATGTTTCTGCCTTCAATTTCAATAATTCCTTCTTTTTTTAACCTAGATAAGGTTCTTATAAGGCTTTCTGAGGCTATTCCTGCTACTGCGGCAAGGTCTGCTCTAGAAATTCGTATTTGCCTAAGTTTATTCTTTTTCAACCTTTCAGTAAACAGCAAAATTGTTTGTGCTGTCTTTCGTTGCACAGAACTATAAGCCATGTCCAAAAGTTGTTCTTTGGTTTCGTCTAAGCTTTCTCCTAAAATATCTATAATGTCAAATAGTACTTGATGGTTGTCTTGTAGTATTTTTTTCAATTCTAATTTAGGAATAACGTGTAGAATTGTGTCTTCTAAAGCAG
>SKIG01000169.1 GCA_007116535.1 Psychroflexus sp. | reverse complement strand
GGTGCTTCAGCTGAAGATATTATTGAAAAAATTGACATTGGTGGGATTTCACTTATTCGCGCAGCAGCAAAAAACTTTAAAGATGTAGTTTGTATTTCTTCACGCAATCAATATGCTGATTTGCTTCACATCTTAGAAACACAAGGAGGCGCAACGGAACTTTCGCAACGTAAAAACTTTGCCGCTAAGTCATTTCAAATCTCTTCTCATTACGATACGGCTATTTTCAACTACTTCAATCAAGAAGAAGAAATTGCTTCTTACAAAATAAGCTACGAAGAAGGAAAAGCATTAAGGTATGGGGAAAATCCACATCAAAAGGGATGGTTTTACGGGAAATTTGAAGAAGTTTTCGATCAGTTACATGGCAAAGAACTTTCGTACAACAACTTACTTGACGTAGACGCGGCGGTTAATTTGATGAAAGAATTTCACAATGAAGCCCCGACATTCGCTATTTTGAAACACAACAATGCGTGTGGACTTGCGCAGCGAAATACATTGGCAGAAGCCTACAAAGATGCATTGGAAGGCGATCCTGTTTCAGCATTTGGTGGAGTCTTAATTGCGAATACAAAAATAGATGTTGAAACAGCCGAACAAATACACGAACTTTTCTGTGAAGTAGTAATTGCCCCAGATTTTGATAAAGAAGCACTTTCTATTTTAAAAGGAAAGAAAAACAGAATTTTACTTAAATTAAAACCATACAATGAAGATGAACTTTCGGTACGCACTTGTTTGAATGGGGTGTTGGTTCAACAAAAAGACACTATTACAGACAACAAGTCTATGCTAGAGTGTGTAACTAACAAAACAACAAGCGATCAAGAGATTGAGGACTTATTGTTTGCTTCAAAAATATGCAAACACACCAAGTCAAACACTATTGTTTTGGCAAAAAACAAGCAATTACTAGCAAGTGGTACAGGGCAAACTTCTAGAGTAGATGCACTTCGTCAGGCCATTGAAAAAGCTAACTCATTTTCTTTTTCATTAGACTCGGCAGTCATGGCAAGTGATGCTTTTTTCCCATTCCTTGATTGTGTCGAAATTGCCCATAATGCGGGAATCACTTCTTTAATTCAACCTGGAGGATCTATCAAAGACCAGTTGAGCATTGATTTTTGTAATGAAAAAAATATGTCGATGTTAATGACAGGAACAAGACATTTTAAACATTAATTGATTACTTTTATACGTTCATTTTCAGTTTACACAAAGGCATAAGGTATGGGTTTTTTTGATTTTCTTACAGAAGACATCGCAATAGATTTAGGAACGGCGAATACATTGATTATTCACAACGACAAAGTCGTGGTAGATAGCCCGTCGATTGTTGCTAGAGACAGAATCTCAGGCAAAATTATTGCTGCAGGAAAAGAAGCTGCGATGATGCAAGGAAAAACACACGAAAACATCAAAACAATTCGCCCATTGAAAGACGGAGTTATTGCCGACTTCGATGCGAGCGAACAAATGATTAGTATGTTTATCCGAGAAATTCCTGGGCTAAAGAAACGTCTTTTTACTCCTTCTTTACGCATGGTTATCTGTATCCCAAGTGGAATTACCGAAGTAGAGATGCGTGCGGTTAGAGATTCGGCTGAGCGTGTAAACGGAAAAGAAGTCTATTTGATTCACGAGCCAATGGCAGCAGCTATAGGTATTGGAGTAGATATCATGCAACCCAAAGGAAATATGATTGTCGATATCGGTGGAGGGACTACGGAAATCGCTGTCATTGCCTTAGGTGGAATTGTTTGTGACAAGTCAGTGAAAATTGCTGGAGACGTATTTACCAACGACATTATTTACTACATGCGTACCCAACACAATTTATATGTGGGTGAACGTACCGCTAAAAAAATAAAAATCCAACTTGGTGCTGCTACCGAAGATTTAGAAACCGTTCCAGACGATATGAGTGTTCAAGGACGTGACTTGCTTACAGGAAAGCCAAAGCAAGTAGAAATTTCTTCACGAGAAATTGCGAAAGCACTAGACAAATCCATTCTCCGTATTGAAGATGCGGTTATGGAAACACTTTCTCAAACCCCGCCTGAACTTGCCGCTGACATCTACAATACAGGAATTTACCTTGCCGGAGGAGGCTCTATGTTAAGAGGCTTAGACAAGCGTTTGTCTCAAAAAACTGACTTGCCTGTATATATTGCAGAAGACCCATTGCGAGCAATTGTAAGAGGTACAGGAATCACCTTAAAAGACTTAGACAAATTCAAAGCAGTACTAATCAAGTAGTCAATTAATGTATGCAACAAATCATCAATTTTATAATCAGGTATCAAACCGGATTGTTTTTTTGGTTACTATTTTTTGTTGCTATTTTACTTACTATACAAGCCAACACCTATCATAACGCCAAATTCTTCAGTGCAAGTAATTCTATAAGTGGGTGGTTTTACAAAAAATCTGCTGCGACCACTGCTTACTTCAAATTAGCAGAAGAAAATAAAATTTTAAGCGAAGAAAATGCTTGGTTAAGGGAAAAATTTCATCACCTAACAGAAAAAGATAGCATCGATAGAGTTTCCTTTTCACAAGAAAGTGAATACAGCTTTATTCCAGCAAGAATCATTTCTAACTCCTACCGAAAACCCTCCAATTATTTGCTACTCAACAAAGGAGAAAAGGATGGTATAGAAGCCGATATGGCGATTATTTCAAGTAGAGGAATTGTGGGAATTGTAGAAGAAAGTTCTAAAAACTATGCGCGCATTATCTCTATTTTAAACACTAATATTTCTATTAATGCCTCTTTTCAACATGCACCACATTTTGGTTCGTTGGTATGGAATTCTGCTTCGCCTTATTATGCGCAACTATTAGATGTACCGCGTTCGGCAAACATTCAAGTAGGAGATAGTATTGTAACAGGGGGAAATTCGCTTATTTTTCCGCAGGGAATTCCTATTGGAGAAGTAAATTCTTTCTTTTTAGATGAGAATATTGGCTACTACCAAATTGAAGTGAAATTATTCAACGACATGACCAGCTTGGGAAGTGTATATGCAATTAAGCTGCATTCAAAAGAAGAAGCTATTGAACTTTTAGAAAACAGTGATGAATAGCAGTTTAAAACATAGTCTTCGTTTTATTGGGCTTTTGCTCTTGCAAGTCTTAGTACTTGACAATCTGTTGTTGTTCGGTTTTGTCAATCCCTATTTATATGTGTTGTTTGTTATTTTGCTTCCATTAAACATGGGAAAAATACAAGCAATGAGTCTTGCGTTTTTACTTGGTTTGTGTGTAGATATTTTTTCTGATACAGGAGGGGTTCATGCCGCAGCTTGTTTAGTAGCTGCTTACCTCAGACCGCTTGTTCTTCGCTTTTCCTTTGGCATCAACTATGACTACCAAACGCTTAAATTTTACCAAGAAGGCTTTAAAGAGCGACTAACTTACGTAGCATTAATAGTTTTTGTGCACCACCTTGTTCTTTTTTCAATGGAAGCATTTCAACTCAAATTATGGAAATTTGTACTTACTAATACTTTATATTCGTTTACTTTTACCACAGTATTGGTGATGTTGATTATTGCATTGATTGAAAAAGAAAAGAAATGAGAAAGCTCCTCCCTATAATTTTAATTTCTTTTGCTTGCATTCTTTTTGTGAGCAGGCTTTTCTATCTGCAAATTATTGACGATTCCTACAAAAGTGCCGCAGCCGAATTCGCTGCAAAAAAAGTATACGATTATCCTCAGCGCGGCTATATTTTCGACAGAAACGGAAAACTTTTGGTGGGGAATCAACCCGCTTACGATGTGATGGCGATTCCTAATCAAGTCAAGCGATTTGATACCTTAGCGCTTGCTGATTTATTGAATATTTCGGAAGAACGACTCAAAAAGCAAAT
>SKIG01000217.1 GCA_007116535.1 Psychroflexus sp. | reverse complement strand
TTACCTAGTGTGGTTAAACAAAAAAATAAGGAAATCGAAGACTTAAAAGAAAGACATGCAAAAGAGTTGGAGGACGCTCAAAAGAGAACCGAAAAAAGATACGAAGAATTAGCTGACCAAAACAAACAACTACTAAATCAGTACGAACAAGCTTACAAAAAAGCTAAAGAAACAATAGGTGATTTGGTTGGTTATTACGGTGCTCTTTTGAAAACATTGCAAGGTGTGACAGATTCTCACATCTATATCAATGATTCTATTATAAAAAATTATAAGGAGTGACTTAAATGGCAATAAATATTGAGTTACGAAGAAAAGTAAGTGGCAGTTTTGATGATGCAAATAGCGTTCTTCACCCTTTGACAACACCACAAAATATTATTGGCTTCTTAGATGGAAATGATAAAATTAACGAAAGCTTCCTTCCAGGAAGTGTTTTCGGTGGTATGAGATTTGTTGGTGAAATTGGTGCTAACATTACGACAGGAACGACAGATCATGAAGCAGGAAGCTTAGCTGCTCAAATTAATACTTTTATAACTAACAACGGTGGTACAGTTAATGGTCTTTATTGGATTGCAACTGATGAAGTAACTTTAACAGCTTCCAGTACTTCTACATTCTCACCTACTTACGGTGGTGCTGCAGAAGAAGGAGATAGTGGTGCTACTAGTTTAATTATCGAAAAAGGCGATTGGGTTGTTTGTAAAGGTGTTGCAAGTAATGATTCTTATGTATTTGCAATTGTCAACAACAATTATCGTTTAGCAACAGGAACACAATCTGGTTTACTTAGCTCTTCTGACTTTACAAAATTAGGTGGGATTGCAGAAAATGCAAACAACTACGTTCACCCTACCTTTACTTCTAGAGATATTGAAACAACTAACGTAGATGTATTAGCGACATTTACAAGTAATGGTGAAGGTCATGTTACAGGAATTACAACTCGTACGTTACCTGACGCTACTACAACTGCAAAAGGTGTTACTCAATTAGCAACAGGAAATGAATTGACAACTGATTTAGTTGCAACTAAACCTGCTTCAACTTTAAATACAAAATCAATGATTGATTATTTCACAGGTAATACGCTTTATGATACTTTAGCTAATGCTAACTCTGCAAGTCACCCTGACGGTGCTATTGTATTTGTAACTGTTCCAACAACTTAAGACAAGGTGGTGAATTAAATGGCGACTAAAAAAGTCGAACTTAGACGTAAAAACGATGGCTCATTTGAAGAAGAAATAGTCGTTCGTTCCGACTGGGATATTATAGATAATGTTCCAGCCGTTTTTCCACCTGAAGCTCATACTCATACAGTAGACGATATTGACGCAACAGGAACGCTTAATAACACAACCTTTTTAAGAGTAGATGGGGTATGGTCAGCTGCAGGTGATATTCTTGCTTTAGAAAATGCAGCTGGAGACGGACTAATTTGGGACGCTGTAAACAACGAATTTGACGTTGTAAAATCCACAACTGAACAAGCGGAAGCTGGAACTGATGATGGTAGTTTTATGACTCCTTTAAAGACAGCACAAGCAATAGGTGAGTTATCACCTGCACCTGATTTAAGTCCATATGCTTTAGATGAGGACTTACAAGACCATATCGAAGATGATGATAACCCTCATGGTGTTACGGCTGAGCAAGTAGGTGCTGCAAGTAGAACTTTAAGTCTTACTGCCGGAGATGGTTTAAGTGGTGGAGGAGATTTAACTGGAAATAGGACTTTTGATGTTGATGGTACAGTAGTTAGAACTTCTGGAAATCAGACGATTGGTGGGGTTAAGACGTTTACTGGTTCAAGAGTTGATATAAATTCAAGCGGTGGAAATTCTGCTCTTATTGTCCGAGGGTCTTCTAACTCTCCAAAAATGCTCATGGTACACGCGGAGGGTGGGAACAGCACATCGGAAGTTAGAGCAGGAATTGGCTTTAGTAAGCACGGCGGCACTTCTTGGTCTTCTCAAGCAATAGGATCTTTAAGAAGAAGTAGCAATGGGTTTGGTGATTTGTTATTTATGCTTAGGAATGATACCACCGATAATGATGTTACAACAGCTGACGAAAAAATGAGAATAACAGCTGAAGGTAACGTAGGAATCGGCACAACCTCACCATCTTCAAGGTTGCATGTTAATGGAGACACTTTCATTTCAGGAACAATTTCAGGAAATGGTTCAGGACTTACAAGTCTTAACGCAGGAAACATTACAAGCGGTCATTTATCAGTAGATAGGGGTAGACAAGCGAATTCTAGCAGTAGCGGTGTTCCTCAGTATAATGGGCATACTAGAGCAGGGGATCGTTTTTACGGAGGCACCACTAATCCAACATCTACTAGTGGTGGCAACAGAATGAATTATAATGGAACATTTCATGCGACTCAAATATTTGAAGGTGGGACTCGGTTAAGAAACAGAAGGTCTTTAATCAGTGAAGCGGAAATCAGAAACGTAAATAACACATCTACAAGAGCGATTTCAGGACAACGTTTAGCACATAAATTCCAAGTAGTAAATGATTTACCTGCAAGTCCATTAGCTGGTGTGTTCTACTTTATAAGGGAGTGATGTTATGCCTGTAAATTTTAGTAATGATAAAATAAAAGAAATTTATTTTGGAAATGATAAAATAAAAGAAGTCTACTTTGGAAATGAGTTAGTTTTTAGTAGTAGTCCTACCGCTGATATTATGTTTGCTTCTACTAATGGTATATATTCTATTAAAGAAAATGGGAGTTTAAATTGGTATTATCCCATTGCTATGATTTCAATTAGAGATGCGACAGTTGATAGAAACGGAAATTATCTAGTGGTTAATCAAAACGAAAGAGTAATAGGAATATCAAAAACGGGCAATTTGCTGTTTAACTCTAAGGTTGCTGACGTAAGGATTAGAGGTATAAAAGCTTTACCTTCTAGTGATGAGTTTTATTTAAATGAATTTGGGAGTGGTAGTTTTCCAAGGGGTGCTAGAACAAGAGTTATTAACAGTGTAAACGGTTCTCAGGTTCGTGCAAGTAGTGTAGGTGGTGCCCCTTTAGATGCTAATGGCTCTACTGGAATGTCTGTATTTCCATCAGCAAATTTAGCTATTAGCCACAGTTTTACTTTTAGTAGAGGTAGGGTTCTTATTGTTAATCCTAATCTTTCGGTGGTCAGTAGTGTATTAGGATTTAGTTTTAATTTTTCAAAAAGTGACGGTGATTCTGGAGTTTGGGCTAACGACCAAACAAGTACAAGCGCTACATCTCAAAGGTTGGGATTTTACAACACTCAGTTACTTAGAATTTGGCGTACAGGAAGTAGCGGTATAAGGCACTCTAGAGATAGAGCGTCTACTGATAGTAATAATTGTTTGTATTTTGTAGAAAGAGACACAAGAAACATTTTGAGAAAAATATCTAACACTTCAGCAACTAATATATGGAATATAAATTTTGGTGAGCAAATTAACCATATGACCGAACTTCCAGGAAATAGAATTTTAGTAACATTTAGCGAAGTTAATAGTGGAAACCATTATGCTATAGTTGATGAAGGTGGCCAAATTGTAAGAGAAAAAACAAGGTTAAACTTTTTAGGAAGTTTAAATATTATTCAACCTGTAACTGAATTAGGTGCAAGAGAAACTTTTCCAAATAAATTTTAGGAGGGTATTATGAAGTACGTTGAAATTTATAAAGATACTAACAGAGTTAAATTTATACATAACATGCCTTTTGATGAAAATTATGGTTTGAAAAAAAGTGCTGAAGAACTTTTAAAAACAGGATACTTATTAAATGATGTTCCAGATGAACCAGACCCACAAGCTTATCCAGGGTATTGTTTTGAACTTTATTACGACCCTGAAAAAGACGAAGCTAAGTACGTTAAAAAGAAAATAGAAAAAGAACCAGATGAAGATAGTGTTGAAGAAT
>SKIG01000176.1 GCA_007116535.1 Psychroflexus sp. | reverse complement strand
TATAGTTAAATTGCGAAAATAAATATCTATTTCTTGCCACATACTTCGTTTTCGTAAAAATTAGCGATTGTTATTAAATTCGTATTTTTAATTGGTATTTTTTAGAAAAACTTATTTTGAGAACTGATAAAACTCATGAATTTGTCATAATATAACGTATTTATTAACCGAAAACGTTTTAGTCTGTTTTCGTATTAGGTATATTTGTAGTAAAGTAATATATTTGAGGTATGAATAAGAAAATCAACAGAATAGCGGTAATGACCTCAGGAGGAGATTCTCCGGGGATGAATGCAGCAATTAGAGCTGTAGTCCGCGCATCGGTATACCATAATTTAGAGTGTTATGGAATTTATAGAGGTTATCAAGGGATGATTGATGACTCTTTTATTGAACTGAATGCTCGTTCAGTAAAAAACATTATCAACAAAGGAGGAACTTTTCTAAAGTCAGCTAGGTCCAAAGACTTTATGACGAAAGAAGGTCGCCAAAAAGCTTATGACAATTTACGTGCTCACGGTATTGACGCGCTTGTTGTTATTGGTGGTGACGGTACTTTTACAGGGGCAACTATTTTTGGGAAAGAGTTTAATTTTCCCGTAGTTGGTGTTCCTGGAACTATCGATAATGACATCAATGGAACTGACTTTACCATTGGTTACGATACAGCTTTAAATACTGTGGTAGAAGCCATAGATAAAATTCGAGATACAGCAAACTCTCACGACCGATTATTTCTTATTGAAGTAATGGGTAGAGATGCGGGAGATATCGCTTTGAATAGCGGTATTGGTGCAGGAGCTGAAGAAATCTTGATTCCCGAAGAAGACATGGGTATCGAACGACTAATTGAATCCTTGCACAGAAGTAAAGCTTCAGGAAAGACGTCAAGCATCATTGTTGTTGCAGAAGGGGATCAAATTGGTAAAAATATAACCAAATTAGCAGATGATATTCGTGAAGAGTTACCTAGTTACGATGTAAAAGTTACTGTACTGGGGCATATTCAACGTGGTGGTTCTCCAAGTTGTTATGATCGTGTACTAGCAAGTAGATTGGGGGTTGCAGCTGTAGAT
Organism: Psychroflexus sp.; assembly: GCA_007116535.1. Taxonomy (GTDB): domain Bacteria; phylum Bacteroidota; class Bacteroidia; order Flavobacteriales; family Flavobacteriaceae; genus Psychroflexus. The sequence continues at coordinate 2,883 of SKIG01000176.1, read as the reverse complement.
GCTATTGTGGAAGGTAAATCTCACATTATGGTAGGGATCTCTCACAAGGAAGTTGTACAAGTACCATTCGACATTGCTATTAATGGTAAAAAGAAAATAGACGAACAATTAATTCGTGTGGCGGATATCGTCTCACTATAAACTTTAAAATTAAAATCATGAGTGTAAAAATTGGAATAAACGGTTTTGGCCGTATTGGAAGATTAGTTTTTAGAGAAGCTTTCAAAAGAGACAACGTAGAAATTGTTGCTATTAACGACTTACTAGAATTAGACCACTTGGTTTATTTATTGAAATACGATTCAGTTCACGGTAGATTCGATGGCGAAGTAAGTACTAAAGACGGACATCTTGTTGTCAACGGAAAAACTGTTCGTATTACAGCAGAAACTGACCCAAAGAAATTGAAATGGGACGAAGTTGGTGCTGCTATTGTTGCTGAATGCACAGGTATCTTTACTACTTTAGAAAAAGCTCAATTCCACATTGATGGTGGTGCTAAAAAAGTAGTTATTTCTGCCCCTTCAGCTGATGCTCCAATGTTTGTTATGGGGGTTAACCATGACCAAGTAAAAGCAAGTGATACTATCGTATCTAATGCTTCTTGTACCACTAACTGTTTAGCACCATTGGCTAAGGTTATTAATGACAACTTCGGAATCGAAGAAGCATTAATGACTACGGTCCACGCTACAACTGCTACTCAAATGACAGTAGACGGTCCTTCTAAAAAAGACTTTAGAGGCGGTAGAGCTGCATTAATTAACATTATTCCTTCTTCTACAGGAGCTGCAAAAGCAGTTGGTAAAGTAATTCCTGAGTTGAATGGAAAACTAACAGGAATGGCATTTAGAGTGCCGACTGCGGATGTTTCAGCAGTAGATTTAACTGTTAAAACTAGTAAAGAAACTAGCTACGAAGAAGTTATGAAAGCACTTAAGAATGCTTCTGAAACTTCAATGAAAGGTGTGCTAGGTTTCACGGAAGACTTAGTTGTATCACAAGATTTCGTTGGCGATAGAAGAACTTCAATTATCGATGCTAACGCAGGTATTGGATTAAATTCTACTTTCTTCAAAATCGTTTCTTGGTACGATAACGAATATGGTTATTCAAGTAAATTAGTAGATTTAGCACAACACGTTGCTAGCTTGTAATCCAAAACAACACAAAAGCTTATTCCACTTGGAATAAGCTTTTTTTATTCATTAAAATTTATAACATGATAGTAATAGCTGACGGAGGTTCAACCAAATGTGATTGGATACTACTTAACTATGAAGGTGAAGTAGTTTTAAAGACTCGAACTAAAGGCTTAAATCCTGCGGTATTCAAGCCGCATGTGCTGCAAGAAAGATTAGATGCTAGTGAAGATTTAAAAAAATGTAGCCCGCAAATCAAACGTGTTGACTTTTACGGTGCGGGATGTGGTACGCCAACTCCTAGACAAAACCTAAAAGAGATACTAGAAAGTTTTTTTCCTGAAGCAGACGTAACAGTTGAGGAAGACATGATGGCTGCAGCTTATGCCGCAACCAATGAGCCGGGAATTGTTTGCATTTTAGGAACTGGCTCTAATTCTTGTTTTTTCGACGGAAAAAATATCCGAATGGAAGTAGATTCTCTTGGTTACGTCCTTATGGATGAAGCAAGTGGAAATTACTTTGGAAAAAGACTTATCAGAGATTACTACTACAAAACAATGGGAGAAGATATGAGTCGTGAATTTCAGAAAAGATATGACTTAAATGCTGACACCATTAAAAGAAATGTGTATAAGGAAGAAAATCCCAATACTTATTTAGCGTCTTTTGCTGAATTTATTTTTACTGCTGAAGAGCGAAACGGATATTTCTATAAACTTATATATGAAGGAATGGAAAAATTCATAGAGCGACGCGTTATGTGCTACAAAGAAGCACAAAGCGTACCTATTCACTTTATTGGTTCCATTGCTTTCTTTTCTGAAGACATCATTCGAGATGTGGCAAAAAGATACCATTTACAGATTGGCAACATCATCAGAAGACCTATTGATGGCTTAATTGAACACTACAGAAACCACGTTTTACCAAGTTTAGCTACACAAGAATAATGAGATTACAATCACATAATCCAACTCAATTAGCAAGTTGGAAAAAACTAAACGAACTTTTTGCTGCTGAAAACAGAACACACATTCTCGAATTCTTCAAAAACGAGAAAAACCGTGTGGAAAAGTTCACTCTTCAGAATGATGCATTTTTAGTAGATTTATCTAAAAACAGACTATCTTCTGTTACTTATGACGCTTTGGTTGCACTAGCAAAAGAATCAGGTTTAAAAGAAGCTATCGATGCTTATTTTGAAGGAGCCCTAATCAATCAAACAGAAAATAGAGCCGTTTTACATACCGCTTTACGTTCTTTCAAAAATCCTATTGCTAAGGTTGATGGTAAAGAAGTTGCTTCTGAAGTAAATGCTACACTAACTAAAGTAGAACAATTTATCAACAAAGTTCACTCAGGCGAATGGAAAGGATTTTCAGGAAAATCGATAACCGATATTGTAAATATTGGAATTGGTGGTTCTGATTTAGGGCCACAAATGGTTGTTGAAGCACTTGCTGCCTACCAAAAAGGTATCAAGCTTCATTTTATTTCGAATGTAGATGGCGATCATGTAAACGAAGCTATCAAAAATTTGAATCCTGAAACAACCTTATGTCTAGTAGTTTCTAAATCATTTGGAACACAAGAAACTTTAAACAACGCCATCACAGTTAGAAATTGGTACTTACAACATACCGAGCAAGACCAAATTCACAAGCACTTTGTAGCTGTTTCTGCAAATGTTACCAAAGCTGTTGATTTTGGAATCAATCAAGAAAACATATTCCCTATG
>SKIG01000034.1 GCA_007116535.1 Psychroflexus sp. | reverse complement strand
GGTTCAGTTGGTTCTTCTATGTTTTCATTGAAAAACAATACATTTTGCATTACTCCTTCTGTCATTGTAATTTCACTAGATTGCCCAACAGCTTCAACCAAAGTACCTGAGAAATTACCACTAATAATATTTACCTCGTCACTGAAGTTAGTAACATTAAAACTACCCGATTGAGAAATGAAAATCAAACCGCCTGTTGATTGAGTAGGAGATGGTTGGTAGGATAAGTAAGCTTCGTTGCTTGACGGATTGAGGGAAAAATTATTTACAAATGGATTTGGGAAAAGTACAATACATTTCTTCTGTCCGTCCCTTGCATGAATTGTAAGACCATCGTCTCCGAAAAATGCTTCAATTGAAGAAGCAACAAATAATTCACCATCAAGTTTAACCTCAAACACGGCGTTTTCGTTTGGATCTTCAATTTCTTCTTCTTCCTCGATTTCACCAAATTGTCCTTCAAGTCCTTCTACATTACAGGAAATGAATGATATACTAAAAATAAATAGTAAAAACCAAGGTGTAAATTCTTTTCTAATCATAATTATTTCTTGAAGCCGTAAACTTAATTAAATTTATTTAAAATTTGAGCTAAATTTAGTGACTTATTTAAGATTTAAAGTTTTGAAATACCTTCTACTAATTTAAATAGCCTGACGCTTGATGTATAGTCATTGTAACTAAAATCAAATAGAACGAATAAAGGTCAAATCGCCAATTTCTTAGGTATCCTGAGCAATAAAATTACAGATATGATAAAAAATAGAGATAAAAATATTATCGAATACCGCACATTTCCTGTCAGTTGAGCTATAAGTCCATAGGTAAACATCCCTACTACAATACCAAGTTTTTCTGTAACGTCATAAAAACTAAAAAATGAAGTTGTATCTTTTTCTGTCGATGGTATCATTTTAGAGTAAGTAGATCTTGATAAAGATTGAATTGCACCCATTACCAATCCTACAAAGAAGGCTGCTATGTAAAAATCAGTAGGTGTTTGCATGAAGAATGCAAAGACACATACACCCATCCAAATTACATGTATACCGAGTAAAACTTTAATGTTACCAACTTTAATAGCTAGTTTAGCGGCAAAAGCTGCACCTGCAATAGCTACAATTTGTATAAGTAAAATACTAACTATTAAGCCCGTGGTTGCTCCGTTTTCTCCCCAATTGATTTCTTTGTTTCCAAAATAAGTGGCCACAATCATAATAGTTTGTACAGCCATGCTGTAGACAAAAAAGGCTGGTAGAAACCGAGCAAGTTGAAGATTTTCCTTAACTTTAAATGATACTTTTTTCAGGGACTTGAATCCATTGAAAAACACATCTTTTGAATACTTGTTTTTTTTTAATCCTTTTGGAAGTACCCTGTAAGTATACTGACTAAAGCCAATCCACCAAATTCCGGTAAGAATAAATGAGAGTCGAGTTGGTTCTGCTTCACTTTGAAACCCAAAAGATTCGTAGGACAAAATCATTGCTAAACAAAGTAGGAGTAATAACACACTACCAATATATCCCAGGGAAAATCCAAGCGCACTTGCTTTGTCCTGTTGTTCTTTATATGCGATATCTGGCAAATAAGAGTTGTAAAAAACAATGCTTCCCCAAAAGCCTATTAACCCAAAAAAGTAACACAGTAGTCCAAACCAAAGGTTTTCTAAATCAAACCAATATAGCCCAATACAAGAAAGTGCTCCAAGATAACAGAAAAACTGCATGAAAAACTTTTTGTTCCCAACATAATCTGCTATTCCCGAAAGTATTGGACTGAAAATAGAGATGCAAAGAAAAGCAAATGCAGTTACGTAGCTTATTAAGCTGTCATTGTTAAAACTATATCCTAAAAACTCGACAGTATCGCTAACAACCACACCATTTTTATCTTTTTTTACGGTAAGAGCTACATAAAAAATAGGGAATATTGCCGACGAAATCACTAAACTATACACCGAGTTAGCCCAATCATAAAATGCCCATGCTCTTATGAGCTTCCTATGTCCTCTTGGTAAACTCATTTAGCTAGTCTTTAAACACCTGGAATTGCTTGATTGGCTTGGAAAGTTGTTACGCCAAACTTTTCTGCTTCTTTTCTAGCAACATCTGCTTGTTTTTCTAGATTTTTAACTCTCGAGTCTGTAGATGGGTGTGTGCTCATAAATTGAGGAGTAGAGCTACCACCACTTGCAGCCCCCATACGTTTCCATAATTCTGCTCCCTCGTCTGGGTTATAGCCTGCTATTGCCATCAGTTTCAAACCTATTTCATCTGCTTCAGTTTCATGATTTCTACTAAAAGGAAGCATAATTCCAACTTGAGATCCAATGCCATAAGCCAACATAAAAGTTTCCATATTTCTTTCGTTTGAACTTAAGGCAAGTGCTCCAACCGCACCTAGACTCTGCTGAACTAAACCTGCACTCATTCGTTGTTGACCATGATTGGCTAACGCGTGAGCTACTTCATGTCCCATGATAGTCGCAATTCCATTTTGGTTTTGAGCAATCGGTAATATACCTGTATAAAACGCAATTTTACCTCCTGGCATCGCCCAAGCATTGATTACATTTTCATCTATTAATGAAAATTCCCAAGCATAATTTTTGGTATAACCTTCGTATCCATTAGCATCTAGCCACTTTACAGATGCTTCTGCAATATCTTGACCAATTTTACGTATCATATCAGCTTGAGGACCTTCCTTTATTACATTACTCTCAGAAATTACCTGCTCGTAACTTGAAAAAGACATAGGGAAAATAGAAGAATTTGGCGTTAGAGCCATTGTTCTTTTTCCTGTAAATGGGTTAGTAGCACAATTTTGAAAAACAAAAATAAGTAACAAAATTATTCCTATTTGCTTGTAGTTGTAACTTTTCATTTGGGTAAATTTTATACTTGCAAATTAACTAATAATCTTCATATAACTAACACCAAATTTTAAGATTTTATTTTGCTGTATAGCCGTTTAGAATATATAGAGGGGCACTTATAAAATTCCTAATTTTGAATTTTCTTTATAGAAATAAACTAATTTTGGAATTTTAATTTTAATTACATTAATGAAGCGTTCACTTTTTTATATCCTTGTTTTCATATTGTTGCCACATCAATTCTTTGCACAAATAGTGATTGAAGAAAATTCACTAAAAGCTAAGGAGATAACTTCGACAGGGTTTACAATTAATCCTCAAACTTCAACTAATTCTACTTTTGATGTTCGCTTTGTTCCCGTAAAGAATGCATCTGATACCTTGTTTTTTTCTTCAACTGATTTAGCAAGAAACCATCAAATAAGAATTGAAAATTTAGCTCCTACACAATTTTACAAGGCTGAGTTTAGTTTTTACAACGAAAGAGACACCACTTTTGTAGAGAAATATTATGTTACAAGCTCTGCAACTTCAGGTAGCATATATGCTTACTTTAACCACGAAGTACAAGCTAATCTTGCTACTTTTTCTGAAGCAAATGCTGTAGATAACGCGTTAAGAGACACTTTGATTAATTACATCAATCGAGCAGAGGAAACAATAGATATTGCCATTTATAATTCTTTTGGGAATAACCCCACAACACTTATAGCAGGTGCTTTAAATGAAGCTCATGCAAACGGAATTCGAGTGCGAGTAATCCACGACGCCACCACATCTAGTACAATGATTGGGTTTTTAAATTCTTCTATAGGAACACTTCAACGACTAGAAAATCCAAATTTACCTGGAATTATGCATCATAAATTCATGATTATTGATGCTGAGCACGAAGATGCAACAAAATCTTTGGTTTGGACAGGCGGAACCAATTGGACTACCGGGCAAATCAATGGACCTTCAAAAAACAATGTTACTATTGTACAAGACCAAAGTTTAGCACAAACCTATCAAATAGAATTTGAAGAAATGTGGGGCGGAAGTGGCAACTTTCCTACATTTTCTAATATTAAGTTTGGTC
>SKIG01000166.1 GCA_007116535.1 Psychroflexus sp. | reverse complement strand
TGAAACATAAAAGTAAGTAAAATTGTCATTTTATCAGCAAGATATTCAAAAAATTATTGATTGTTTAATTAGTTGAAATCTAAAAACACTAGTTAGCTACTAACGTAAATTCGATTTATGATAATTTGTTTTAGACTCTTTATGAAACTTACTCTATATTATCTAATTTAATCCTATTGAATTCAGAGTAAAAAAAAAAGGCATCTTTAATTTTTATTCTCCAACATAGGAACAAACCTAAATTCGCCGAAGGTGTGTTTTTCAAAAGATTTAGCGGTTTTTCTAATAAGTAAAGTCATGATTTGTTGTTCTTCTCCTACAGGAACTACAAATCTCCCTCCTACTTTTAGCTGCGCCATTAGCTGTTTAGGAATAAAAGGAGCGCCTGCGGTAACAATAATTTTGTCAAATGGCGCATAATCAGGCAAGCCTTTATACCCATCTCCAAAAGACATATGCTTAGGTCGATAGCCAAGCTTTGGCAATAGTTTACTTGTCTTTTTGTATAGCGAAAGCTGTCTTTCAATGGTATAAACTTTTGCTCCCATTAAGCATAAAACAGCTGCTTGGTATCCACTTCCTGTTCCAACTTCAAGAATTTTTTCTCCTTGTTGTACTTCTAGTAATTCAGATTGAAAAGCTACCGTATAAGGATGCGAAATAGTTTGCCCTGAACCAATAGGAAAGGCTTTATCTTGGTAGGCATGTTCTTCAAAACTACTATCTAAAAATAAATGGCGTGGGATTTTTTCAATAGCCTCTAAAACTTCTTTCTGTTGAATGCCTTTTTCTTTCAATTTTTCAACTAAAATCCTTCTTTTTCCCTGGTGTCTTGGAAGATCTTGCACTAATTTATGTTTGGTGTAAATGTAAAAAATTCAATTCTATTACTACCCTTCAATTTCTCGAAATTTTCCTTATAAAGTCGCAAAATCAATCTATATTCCGTAAAATTGCATTCAGAAAATAACTAAACAATGACATTAATAAAATCAATTTCAGGTATTCGAGGAACTATTGGCGGTAAACCTGCCGAAAACTTAACTCCTTTGGATGCTGTAAAATTTGCAGCCGCATACGGAACGTGGCTAAAAAACCAATCTAACAAAGAAAAATACAAAGTTGTCATCGGAAGAGATGCACGTATTTCAGGTGCTATGATTCAGCAATTAGTTGCAAATACGCTTGTTGGCTTAGGTATAGATGTTGTCGATTTGGGCTTATCTACAACACCAACAGTAGAAGTTGCTGTTCCACTAGAAGAAGCTGACGGTGGAATTATTCTCACTGCAAGTCATAATCCAAAACAATGGAATGCACTAAAACTTCTCAATCACAAAGGCGAATTTTTGAATGCCGAAGAAGGAAAACAAATTCTTGAATCTGCCGAAAATGAAGATTTTACTTTTGCTGAAGTTGATGATTTAGGAAAGGTTTACACTAACAACACTTATATTGATTTACATATAGAAAAAGTACTTGAACATCCACTTGTAAATGTAGATGCAGTTAGGGAGAAAAAATTTAAGGTAGTAGTTGATGCTGTAAATTCAACAGGAGGAATTTCAATTCCACCTCTTTTAAAACAACTCGGTGTAGAATGCATCGAACTTTATTGTGACCCTACGGGACATTTCCCTCATAATCCTGAACCACTTGAAAAACACTTGGGAGAGCTTTGCGCAAAAGTGAAGCAAGAAAAAGCAGACTTAGGAATAACTGTCGATCCTGATGTAGATCGCTTGGCGTTTGTAGACGAAAACGGAAAGATGTTTGGTGAAGAATACACCCTAGTTAGTGTAGCAGATTATTACTTAAGCAAGCATCCGGGCAAAAATACGGTAAGTAATCTATCGTCTTCACGTGCTTTGAGAGATGTTACTAAAAAACATGGAGGAACTTACTATGCGAGTGCGGTTGGCGAAGTAAATGTTGTTCAAAAAATGAAAGAGGTAAAGGCCGTGATTGGTGGTGAAGGAAATGGTGGAATTATCGACCCTGAACTTCATTACGGACGTGATAGTTTGGTGGGAGTTGGCTTGTTTTTAAGCCTACTTGCTGAAAAAAACATGAGTGTTTCTGAACTTAGAGCATCTTACCCTGCTTATTTTATGGCGAAAGAAAAAATTGAACTCACCCCTGACTTAAATGTTGATGGTATTTTAGCTTATGTAGCAAAAATTCATGCTTCTGAAGAAGTATCTACCATTGATGGTGTGAAGATTGACTTCGAATCTTCTTGGGTTCACCTAAGAAAATCGAATACTGAGCCGATTATTAGAATTTACACCGAGGCTTCAACTCAAGAAGCAGCCAATGAATTAGCACAAAAATTTATATCAATTATAGAGGAAGTAGCTAAAGAGATTAAGTAATCATTTGTTGGTACAACTTTTCATACATAGGAACAATTAGATCAATATCAAATTGTTTTGCATTTTCGAAAGCTTGCTCTTTAAATTGGGCAAGCTTTTTTTCATCCGAAAGGATATCAATAGCGTTATTTGCCATTTCATCAATCTCCCCAACATTACTTAAAAATCCTGAGACTCCATGAGCATTAACCTCAGGAAGTCCTCCTGTGTTTGTTGAAATAACAGGAACTTTGAATGACATTGCTTCCAAAGCAGCAAGTCCAAAACTCTCTTTTTCTGAGGGCAACAAAAACAAATCAGACATGCACAAAATACGCTCTATTTCATTGCTCTTACCAAGGAAAAGTATTTTGTCTCTAATTCCTAATTCGTGTGCAAGAATAGATGCGTATTCTCTATCTGGTCCATCACCAATGATAATGAGTTTAGATTTTACTTTCTGTTGAATACGCTCGAAAATTTTAACCACATCTGCGATGCGTTTAACTGGACGAAGGTTACTTATATGAAGAATGATTTTTTCATCAGGTCGCGCCATTAAGTGTCTTTGGCATTCATGATTTTCAAATAGTTGCTGCTTAAATTCAATAAAATTAGGTACTACATTAATTTCCTTTTCAATACTAAACATTTTCAAGGTATCCTCTTTCAAATTTTGTGAAACCGAGGTAACCACTTCGCTTTTATTAATACTAAAAGTTACTGCCGGTTTATAGAAGCTATGACTTCCCACCAATGTAATATCTGTCCCGTGAAGCGTTGTCATCATTGGGATATCAATTCCTTCTTCCAACAGCATTTGTTTAGCCATAAAACCTGCATACGCATGTGGAATGGCATAATGCACATGCAACACATCTATTTTATGTTGCTTAATTGTTGTAACTAATTTACTTGAAAGAGCTAATTCATAGGGTTGGTAATGAAAAAGAGGATATTCGGGAACTATTACTTCATGGTAGTGAATTTTATGTGTCAAATATTCGAGACGAACAGGTTGTTTGTAGGTTATAAAATGTATTTCGTGTCCTCTTTTGGATAGCGCAATACCAAGCTCAGTTGCTACTACTCCACTCCCCCCAAAAGTTGGGTAACATACGATGGCAATTTTCATGTAAAAAAATTAGAAACAAATAATCTTTTAATTGATTAATTATTTTATTGTTTGTAAAAAAATAAATGAAAATGAATGGACATAAAATTGATGATTTGTCATTCATTCAATAGCTTCAAAATTAATCTAATGATCCTAGTTGACTCTTAAAAAAAGTAAAAAATTATTCTACTAGTGCATCATAAATTAACTGCTGAATTTCCGTACGAATATTCTTACTAATCAATTTTTGGTTTGCTGCTGAAGGATAGGTTCTGTTAGATAAAAATACATAAATAATTTCTTCTTCAGGATCAGCCCATGTATAGGTTCCTGTAAAACCACTATGTCCAAAACTATCTAAAGAAACACACCCACAAGTAGGCCCTTCTTTATCTAGTTGGGGTTTATCAAAACCTATCCCTCTTCGTACTTTATCTTCACAATAGTAACAGGTATTGAAACGCTGAATGGTCTCTGGTTGAAGGTATGTGATTCCTCTATAACTTCCCATGTTTAAGAAAAGTTGCATCATCTCTGCTACGCTCTTAGCATTACCAAACAAGCCTGCATGACCACCAACACCGCCTAGCATTGCAGCTCCTTGGTCGTTCACTTCGCCAAGTACTTCTTGATTACGCCATAATAAATCTAATTCTGATGGTGCAATTTCACTAGCATCAAATTTTCTTAGCGGGAAATAAGTCATGCGTGTTAAACCCATTGGCTTGTAAAAATAATCCTCGGCTAACTTATGAATGCTATCATTCAATGTTTTCTCGATATAGTCTTTGAGAAAATAATAGGGTAAATCACTGTATTTGTATTGTTTTTTTAGAGAAAGCTCTGAATCTACAATTTGCTTGGCTATACTATCTTTATAGTCAGTTCGCAAATACAAAGAATCGGTAATTCGAATAGAAAAATCCTCTGAAGCTGATTTTCGGTAGTACCTGTCAAAATCATCTTGTGTTTTTTTGTAGAACGGAATCCAAGCCTTTAATCTAGCATAATGAGAAAGCATATCTTTTACTGTCAAATTAGCTTTGTTACCCAAATTAGTTTCAGGGAACAAAAATTGAAGCTCACTATCTAAAGAAAAGCTATTTTGTTCCTCTAACATCATTACTAATGGAAGCGTACCTAAAATCTTTGTAAGTGAAGCTAAGTCATAGATGGTGTTTTCAGTTACAGCCTCTTTTCCGTCGCCTCGCAAGCTCCCAAATGGCTTGTGGTAGACAATCTTTCCCTTTCTAGCTATTAACACTTGTCCGCCCGGAGCAATTTCTTCTTTTACAATCTTTTGAAGAATCGTATCTATTTTTCTTAGCTTTATTTCATCAAAACCTACGTTAACAGGTTCATCATAACCTAATCTTCCGGTTGGTCTTAGAGTAGAACCTGTACCTTCAGGAAAAATTGAAGTAATACTTACCGGTAATTTACCTGAACTTCCTAACGCTCCAAAAATGACTTGTGCAGCAACTTCTTGAGCAATAGCTTTGTTTTGATATACTTGAACAATGGAAGAAATTGGTACAAAACTTTTAACGTCAAGCAACGCATAAGGGCTTGTAAAGTTAACTAGAGTTGTTGACTTCTGTCTTGCTAATTTGTCTATCAACTCAATTTCATGGGCCGACATTTCAAATGATTTCCATGGCGTTGCATCAGATTGATGATAACCTATAACCAAATGATCAATAAATTGCAATTGCTCTTCAGCTCTTTCAATACTAACTTCTTTAATTTTATGAAATTTGTTAGCCATTGCTAAAAAGCTATCGCCACTTTCTTTACCTAAGTTCAAATAGCCTACACGTTGAGCTGTTTTGGTTAGTGGCAAGACTCCCAAATCATTTTTTACTACAGTAATTGCTGCTTGAAATAGTTGTCGCTCTAAATCTTCATTCTCTTTATCAAGTAAGTCATCCACTAAGTTATCAATACCAACGATGTTTGGAAAGTGTAAGTTTGCTTTGTATTTAGCTAACAACATTTTTTTAACCGACTTCTCTAGTCTTTCCTCAGAAATTATTCCTTTCTCGTAGGCATTTACAAAAACTTTTTTTGCTTTGGGTACCGATTCAGAAATCAACATAATATCATTTCCTGCTAAAAAAGCCTTTAGATCTACTTCGCCAACTTGGTCGTATTCACTAACCCCTTTCATGTTTAATGCGTCTGTAAAAATCAATCCTTCGTACTTTAATTCTTCTTGTAATAATTCGGTTACTATGGGATACGAAAGTGAAGTTGGGAGCTTGTCTTTCTTTGCAAGACTAGGTACATTTAAGTGAGCAACCATCACACTTGTGACCCCTTCATTAAAAATTTGCTCAAATGGATATATCTCAACCTCTTTGATGCGCTCTTCTGAAAAAGAAATACTTGGTAAAGTCTTATGCGAATCCTGATCAGTATCTCCATGACCTGGGAAGTGCTTTGCATTAGTGAGCGTTCCTGCACGATGCATTCCGTGCATCAATACAATTGCTTTTTGGGCAACATTTTCTTTGTTTTCTCCAAACGAACGATTACCTATAATAGGGTTTTTAGGATTTGTGTTAATATCCACGACAGGAGCAAAATTCATATGGACACCAAGTCTTTTGGCATGTTTTCCCATTTGAAAACCTGTTTTTTCAATCAGCTTTTCATCTTGAATTGCTCCCAAAGTCATGTTCCAGGGAAATGCATAGGTTGAATCTAATCGCATTGCTAAGCCCCATTCTGCATCCATACTAATAAGTAAAGGAACTTTCGAGAGTGACTGAAATTCATTGGTTAGATGTGCTTGTCTTACTGGGCCACCTTTTGAAAAAATAAGTCCCCCGATATGTTGATTTTTTATTAATGAGCGAATGTAGTTGAAGTGTGCTTCATCTTTGCTAGAGAAAACATCAACTACAAATAATTGACCAATTTTTTCATCTAAACTTAAACTATCGTAAACGCTGTCTACCCATTTAACTTGAGCGTCCCTTTCGGTTTCATTTGCATGATGCAAGGGATGATTCTGAGCAAGAATAGCATTAGAACAAAGTAATCCTATTAAGAGGAATCTTTTCATATATGGGGCAATGTATTAAATGGAAAATTTATAAAAAACGACTATGCCAACTTTCTGTCATGGGGACTTCCCAATATTCTTCGTATTCTTCCTTGGTATTTACCAAATTATTGAATACAATGGTTTTCGCTGACACAGATTTTGACTTGACAAGTTGCTTAAATTCTTTCAAATCTTTGTGAGCGAAATACTGACCTTGTCTGAAGGTGACGTTCATTTTATCTAGTAAATCTACTTCATATATGCGTTGTAGCTCCTGAATAAAGCGAACCGAAGCATCTATAGAACATCCTGATGCTGAAGCCACTTCTTGGTCTAAACCTATCACGATAAAACGATTGTATTTAATTTCAAATGCAGCTTTCAAGCTTTTTCCATGAGCAGTCCATTCCTCTAAAAACGAAGATAATCGAACTTTGAGTTCCTCTTGTTCTTCCTGTGTAAAATTTCGGTTGCTAGGATATATCCAAATTCTACTAGAACCTGGTAATTCTTTAAAATCTACTAACATAGGTAATTTGTTATAGGTCTTCGGCGTTGGCAATCATTTCTACCACGTCCAAAACTTCAATGTCGTCCTGTTTCTCTTTGTTTTTGACTCCGTCTGTCATCATAGTATTACAAAATGGGCATCCTGCTGCAATAATGCTAGGTTGAGTTTCTAAGGCCTCTTCTGTGCGATGTATGTTCACCTCTTTATCACCTTTTTCGGCATCTTTGAACATTTGGGCACCTCCCGCCCCACAACAAAGAGCACGAGTTTTACAGGACTTCATTTCAACTAACTCTACTTCTAATTTTCGTAGAAGTTCACGTGGAGCTTCATATTCATCATTAGCTCTACCGAGGTAACATGGGTCATGAAAAGTAATACGCTTGCCTTTGTATTTACCTCCTTCAACTTTTAATCGCCCTTCATTGAGCAGCTGCTTCAAAAATTGAGTATGATGCATTACTTGGTATTCACCTCCTAATGAGGGATATTCATTTTTAATGGTATTGAAACAATGAGGACATGTAGTGACTACTTTTTTTACTTCATAAGCATTCATGACTTCAATATTGGTCATTGCTTGCATTTGAAATAAAAACTCGTTACCAGCTCGCTTAGCAGGATCGCCTGTACAAGCTTCTTCAGTGCCAAGAACTGCAAAATCGACTCCAATTTTATTCAAAATTTTAACAAAAGCTTTCGTGATTTTCTTTGCTCTATCGTCAAAACTACCGGCACAACCTACCCAAAAAAGTACTTCAGGTTGTTTGCCTTCTGCCATATATTCTGCCATTGTAGGCACTCTCATTGCTTCACTCATCGTTTTGTATGTTTATTCTTCAAATACTTCTATGGTTACTTTCTTCTCGACCATATCTGTAAATTTTCCTTTGTATCTGGTAGCTCTTACTAAGTGGTTATCAATCCAATGGTAGTTTCCTCCTCTTGGTTTCCCCATAAGTAACGAATGATATTTAAACCCATTTTCTTCAAGCCATTTTTCAGTAACTTCTCTGTGGTCTTCGGTACGAGAGGTGAAGAAACAAATTCTGTGTCCTTCATCATACCATTTATTTACAGTAGCCAAAGCATCAGGAAACGCCTTACAAGTTGCCATTCTTTCAGGTTCTTCGTTTGGCACGTCTTCGGTTACTGTCCCGTCAATATCAATTAAGTAATTCTTTACTCCCTTAGGAAGTACAGGACTTACCGTTTCTTCTCCAATCTTTGCTTTTCTCAATAACTCATCACTCATAATTTACTCTTTTTTAGGCTTCTTTTGCCCAGTTTAATCTATCTTGTTGGTTATACGGCCACGGAGCCGCGTTGTTCTCTATATTTGACATAGCGTTGTTTAATTCCGCCGGCGCAGCGCTTTCTTCCATTACTAAGTATTGGCGCATATCCATAATTATGGAAAGTGGATCAATTCCTACAGGACAAGCTTCTACACAAGCATTACAAGTTGTACATGCCCATAATTCTTCTCTAGAAATATAATCATCTAAAAGTTGTTTTCCATCAGGTTGAAATTCACCTTTATTGGCATCTATATTTTTACCTACTTCTTCTAAACGGTCTCGGGTATCCATCATGATTTTTCGTGGCGAAAGCTTTTTTCCTGTTTGATTTGCGGGACACTCCGATGTACATCTACCACATTCAGTACAAGTATAGGCACTTAGTAGTTGAAACCAACTTAAATCTGAAACATCTGAAGCACCAAATTTCTCAGGAACTTCATCCCCTTCTCCTTCAGCAGGCTCAGCAAAAGGATCGGCATTTGGATCCAACATCATTTTCACCTCATTGGTAACCGAATCTAAATTCTTGAACTTTCCTTTCTCTTCTAAATTAGCAAAATACACGTTTGGAAAAGCTAATAAAATATGAAGATGTTTAGAATAATATAAATAATTCAAAAAGAAAAGAATACCCAAAATATGTGCCCACCAAGCTGTCCTTTCAACAATTACTAAAGTAGCGCTGGACATATTTTCAAAAAGCGGTAACAAAAATTGACTAACAGGAAAGGCTCCTGCTTTTACATAAGCTTCATGGTTGTTCAGTTGTAATTGGTAATCTGCAGCATTCATAGTTAAAAACAAAACCATTAATACTACTTCAAAGTACAAGATTAAGTTGGCGTCATTCTTTGGCCAACCTTTTAATTCTGGCGAAAGAAAACGCTTGATACGCATAATATTTCTTCTTGTCCAAAATAAAATAACTGTAATTAAAACAAGTAAAGCCAATATTTCAAAACTACCAATTAAAAAACTATATACAGGGCATAAAAAAGCAAAAATCCTATGTTGACCTGAGATTCCATCGATAATAATTTCCAAAACCTCTATATTGATAATTACAAAACCTACATAAATAATCACGTGAAGGGTACCTGCAATTGGGCGAGTCACCATTTTTGATTGTCCTAAGGCTACACGAATCATTTGGCTAAGCCTCTCGGACTTGCGATCTTTTCTATCAACATCCTTTCCTAGAAGAATGTTTCTACGCAAACGCTTTACATTTCGAGCGAAAAAATAAACTGCGTACGCAAATGCAATAACAAATAGTAACTGTGGTAGATAACTCATTTTTATTTCTCTTTATTTTCTTCTTTATCTTCTAATTTATTATGAGTGTACGGAACATGTTTTTTCCCAAAAATAGAAAAATGTATATATCGCTTTGGATTCAATCTGAAATCTTCTAATAATTTTTCCATTTGTTTGGAAGCAGCTTCTATGTTGTCATACAGCAACTCGTCATTTACAAGTTTGCCTAGATTTCCTTCTCCCTCGGCTGTTTTGGTGAGCATTTCATTGATTTTAGTAATGCTTTCATTTAAGTTAATAATATTTTGTTTGATGTCAGCCTCAGCAATACTTTCAGAGAGCTCTAAAAATTGTTCTGAAATTTTTGAAAAATTTGATACTGTTGTCTCGATATTAGCTTCATTTGAAGCAATCATTTGGTTTAATTTTTCTGTTGTGCCTTTCAAACTTAGCAAGGTTTCTTCAAATTGACCGATGGATTGTTTAATCGTATTCTGAGTGTCGAGGTCGAGAATAAAATTAACTTTATGCACTAAACTATCTATACCAACGACAGCACTTTCTACTTTTGTTTGAAGTGGAGTTAATTTATTGTTGACAAGTTCTAAGAGTCCGTCTTCAATCTCACCAACTAAAGTATCTCCATCTTTAGCAACCTCGGTAATTGGATAGACAGGAACAATTGCCATTGACTTACCTCCAATCAAATCTCCTCCATAAATTTTTTCAGTTGCGTATTTAGAAAATTGAAAATCTGACTTTACGTTAAGTGTAACTAAGATTTTTCCTTTTTCATCAGAAAAGCGAATATCACTAACATTTCCTACATGCAAACCGTTGATTGTAATTACTGAAGAAGGACTAAGCCCCTCAACATCGTCATACAAGACATAAAAATGCCTTGACTTACTCAAAAGATTTTCACCTTTCAGAAAATTATATCCGAAGATTAATAAAGCAATAGCAATGACTGCAATTAATCCGGCTTTAAACTCGTTACTTATTTTCATTTTTTGGTCTTTTAATGTAAGCCTTCCATTAGAAAGCAGTTTATTGCTTATAATTCAAATTAGTTTTATACTTCAGCAAATTTAAGAAACCTATCGAATTATCAAGACTATTTTAATTTAGATTTCAAGGCTTCGTTTACAGTTATTTTGTTTCCTTCTTGGTCGAAAGCTACTATAAAAGCAGAATCATAACCTTTTTCGAGTGCGTCTTGAAGTAATTCTTGTGCTTCCATGTAGTTTTCTGAATAACCATAAACAATCTTATTCATCCCGTTTTCTACTAATTTTGCCAAGGGTTCCAATCCTTTAAAATCTTTTGGATCAGGATCTATTTCACGCGAAGTAGCGACTAGTTGAACACTAAAACTTACCGAAGCAATTTTCTGTGTAGTTTCAGTTTCAACATATTGACTTGAAGAAGTATCCTCTGAAGGTAATGCATTTTTATACTCAATTATCGCTTTTGCAATTTCTTGTGCCATTTTTTGTTTATTGGCGTCAGATTTCAACATAGTAGCGTCATCTTTATTGGTTAAAAATCCAAGTTCAACCAAAACACTCGGCATAAATGTTTCTCGAAGCACCAAAAAGACGTCTTGTTTTACACCTCTGTCAACCATCTTTACTGATTTCAAAACACTTGTTTGAATATAATTTGCTAACAAAATACTCTGATCAAGGTATTCTTCTTGCATAAGCGTAAAACTAATGAATGATTCAGGAGAATTAGGGTCAAAATTTCCGTATCGCTTTTCGTGGTCGTCTTCTAAGTAAATTACAGAGTTTTCTCGTTTGGCAGTCTCTAGGTTGTCTTTGTTTCTTCTTACCCCAAATACAAAGGTCTCAAATCCTTTTGGGTTTGGGTTGGCTACTCCATTACAATGAATTGACACAAACACATTTGCATCTTCTTTGTTTGCAATTTCTGCACGCCTACTCAAAGGCACCTTAAAATCTGTAGTTCTTGTTCTTACTACTTCAAGATCACTCTCTTTTTTTAATAGTTCATATATTCGATTAGTTACGTCGAATGCAACATCTTTTTCCTGAAGTCCGTTACCTAATGTTCCTGAGTCTGTTCCACCATGACCTGCATCTAAAACTACTTTAAATTTATTGGTTGATGCCCCACTCTGAGCATATACTGAGATATGAAGCGATAAAAAGAAGATAAAAATTATACTAAACTGCTTCGTTATCAGTTGTATGAACGTAGGTTTAATAGTCTTTTTCACTTGTTTATAGATAATTGATTTTTTAGGTTTCGACATTTAAAAATATATGTAATTTTGGCAACTTAAAATTTGAATCTTTTTTTTCAAAAATTTCATAATACGTCTTGCGTACAAAAATAGGTTATATTCTTCTGATAATTGGCTTTTTTGGTCTTCAATTTGGTTTTGCCCAAACTGAACAAGACAGCACAGAGGTATTGAACTTATTCCCAAAAGATTCTAGTATTGTAGCGCCTTCACTTCAACCTATCAACCTCTTTATTAGAGATAGTACAGAAACAGATAGTATTGCACCAAAAAAAGAAATGTTGGTAGATATTGTTAAATCTGTTGCTAAAGATTATAAGCGAATGGACCGCAGAAACAATATGATGTATTTGTACAATGAAGCTAAAATTGACTACGAAGACATGAGTATTGAAGCCGGTGAAATTATATTGAATAATTCTACCAATGAAGTAATTGCTCGTGGTATTAAAGATTCTACAGGATACACACAATTACCCGTCTTTAAGCAAGGCCCTGAGACTGTTGAACCCGACTCACTTCGTTATAATTTTGACTCAGGTCGTGCTTTAGTGTATAATTCACGAACAGAGCAAGGTGGATTTAAAGTACGCGGACAAGTAACAAGAAGAGAGAACGATTCTGTCTTTTATATCAAAAAGGCAAAATTTACTACCGCTGAAGATATAGATGATGCTGATTATTATTTCGTTGCAGAAAAAATCAAGTTCGTTCCAAGCAAAAAAATTGTTACTGGTTTAGTACAAATGTATATTGTTGATGTGCCAACCCCTCTAGCAATGCCATTTGGATACTTCCCTATGGCAGACAAAGCATCTTCAGGTTTTGTTTTACCTTCATTTGGAGACAACCGTCAACGTGGTTTCTTCCTAATGAATGGTGGATATTATTTTGCCATTAATGATTATGTAGATTTATCAGTTTTAGGTGATTACTATACTAACGGAAGTTGGGCGATACGTTCTGATTCAGAATACCGTGTTCGTTACAAATATTCAGGTTCGGTTAGTTTTAGGTATGAAAACTTACTTTTAGAAGAAAGAGGCTTCCCTAATTTTCAAGAGCAAACTGTTTTCAACTTTAGGTGGAATCACATGCAGGATCCAAAAGCTGATCCCAAAAGAAGGATTTCAGCTTCGGTAAATATTGGTTCGTCTAGTTTCTTTAGAGAGTCTATTAACCAAGCTAACCAAGGTAGTTTCTTGAACAATACCATGAACTCTTCAGTCTCCTATTCACAAATAATTGATGCAGGGCCTGGAATGAACTTAAACCTATCTGCTACTCACAATCAAAACACCAACACGGAGCAAATAGATATGACGCTTCCTACGCTTCAATTTAGTATTAATCGTGTTTTCCCTTTTGAACCTAAAACAGGAACTAAAAAAGGAGCTATTCAAAATATCAACTTACAATACAATGTAAGAGGTGAAAATAGAATCAGAACAACAGATTCTTTATTTCTTACACCTGCTATGTTTGAGAATATTGATGCAGGTATGAGACATACCATACCAATTACCACTAACTTTAAAATTTTAGAGCATTTTAGTGCAAGTATCAACGCTAATTACGATGAAACTTGGTTAATGCGAACATACCAGCATCGATTTGACCCAACACAACAAGAAGTAGTTAGAGACACCGTGGATGGTTTTGATTCCTACAGGACTTATAATTTTTCTGCAAGTATAGGTACGACTTTGTACGGTATGTTTGATTTTGGAAATGACAAAAAGATTAAAGCTATTCGTCACGTAATACGTCCAACAGTAAGTTATAATATCAATCCAGGATTCGATCAGTATTGGGATCAAATAACCGTGCCAGGAGTTGGTGGAACACCTGACCAACTTATAGATTATTCACGTTTCGAAGGAACACTTTTTGGAGCTCCAGGAAGAATGTTTTCGAGTGGGTTGAATTTTGGATTTACTAATGATTTTGAAGCAAAAGTAAGAAACAAAGATACCACAGCTACCGGTGATGATCGATTTAAGAAAGTAAAACTACTTAACAACTTAGGATTTAACGCAGGTTATAATTTTGCAGCTGATTCACTTCGTTTAAGCCCTATTGCAGTTAGAGGTAATATTCCGTTGGCTAATGAAAAATTTAATGTCAACGTAATTGCAGCATTAGATCCTTATGCCTTAGACAATAACAACCGAAGAATTAACACACTAAATGTGAATAATGGCGGTAGTTTATTTAGGTTAACCAATGCCAACGTAAGTTTCGGCTACAATTTATCTGATAAACTATTTAAAAAGAAAGA
>SKIG01000191.1 GCA_007116535.1 Psychroflexus sp. | reverse complement strand
TCAGAAACATAAAAAACCCTCGATAATCGAGGGTTTTATCTTTTCAGTAATTAACTAACTTTTACCAAATTTACAAATGTATTAAGCAACCTCTACTTCTTCTTCAATACTAGCTAAGTAACGCTCTGCATCTAAAGCTGCCATACATCCTGTTCCTGCTGCCGTTACTGCTTGACGGTACTCTTTATCTTGTACGTCACCACTTGCAAAAACTCCTGGAATATTAGTTTTTGTTGACTTGCCCTCGGTTATTATATAACCTGTATTATCCATATCTAAGATTCCTTTAAAGATATCGGTATTTGGTTTATGTCCTATTGCAATAAATAATCCTGTGATAGCTATTTCTTCTTTTTCTCCTGTTTGGTTGTTTACCATACGAAGACCTTCAACTACTTGGTCCCCTAAAACCTCATCAATTTCTGTATAGAAACGTAAGTCAATGTTTTTGGTGTTGAAAACTCTATTTTGCATTGCTTTAGAGGCTTTCATTTCTCCTTTTCTTACCAACATAGTAACTTTGTTACAAATTTTAGCTAGATAAGTTGCTTCTTCAGCAGCGGTATCTCCTCCCCCAACAATAGCTACATCTTGACCTTTGTAGAAAAACCCATCGCAAACTGCGCAAGCAGAAACACCACCTCCACGAAGGCGTTGTTCACTTTCTAAACCTAAGTATTTAGCAGAAGCTCCTGTAGAAATAATGACTGACTCTGCTTCTATCCACTTTTTATTGTCGATTTGCACTTTATGTATACCTCCTACTTCATTAGAGAATTCAACTTTTGTTGCCATCCCAATTCGAACATCGGTACCAAAACGCTCAGCTTGTTGCTGTAGCTCAGACATCATTTTTGGACCGTCAATTCCATCAGGCTAACCGGGGAAATTTTCTACTTCAGTAGTAGTAGTTAATTGACCTCCAGGTTCCATCCCCGTGTAAACAACAGGTTTCAAATCAGCTCTAGCTGCATATATTGCAGCAGTATATCCTGCAGGTCCTGAACCAACAATAAGGCATTTTATTCTTTCAATTTGCTCTGACATAACTTAAAATTTAAACTACAAATTTACATTCTTTTTCATTCTTATCCCGACAATGCAATTTAAATTGTCAACATAATCATCAACAAAAGTGATAAAAAAAGCGTTCTTGTAGTTGAAGAACGCTTTTAGTTGATTCGCATCAATAGTTTATGCTTTGATCCAATCAATGATTTCTTTGTCTAATGGAGAGGTACGTGGCGAAATTACTTTTTCTAATTCTCCATTTTCATTTACTAAATATTTTTGAAAATTCCAATCTACTTTATTATCTGAAAGTCCGTTTTTCTCTTCCTGTGTTAAAAACTGATACACTTCGTGCTGATCTTTTCCTTTGACGCTAATTTTTGACATCATGGGGAAGGTAACTCCATAATTTCGCTCACAAAAGTCCGCAATTTCTTCATTTGTACCAGGCTCTTGTCGCATAAAATTATTAGCAGGGAAACCAACAATTACAAAATTGTCGCCTCCATAAGTTTCATACAAGCGCTGCAAATCTTTGTATTGAGGGGTCAATCCACACTTAGAAGCAGTATTGACAACCAATACTTTTTTTCCTTTTAGAGTTGACATATCAAATTTTTCACCCTCTAAAGTTTCAACTGTAAACTGATGTAAATTCATAGTTCCTTTTTTTTGTTGTGCGTATAAGCCAAAACTGATTACAAAACACAAAATGTAATTTATTGCTTTCATTTTTTTTAGGTAAAAGTAAAAGGATTGTAAGGTTAATTGATATAAGCTTTTGAAATTTGACTTGAAATTAACAAAATACAATTATTTGATTTCTGCCTCTTTATAATTTCTATGAACAAATTCTAAAGCTGTGTCTAAAACTCCTCCCATACCTCTAGTTCGCTTAAATTTGATGTCTTTGGTATATTCAAACAACTCCTTTTTAAGCTGACGAATATTTTCTGTTGTAGATATATTATCTTTTTTCATACACTTAATGAGAAGTCGGTATCGCTTTTGAGAGGTTATTAGGCGTTTTGCCATTTGCGACCGCTCTTCTTTTCGGTATTGCTCTATAGAGGATTCCTGTAATCTATCGGCAACTAGCTTAACCATTGGATAGTTTTCTTTGAAAAACTGAGGGCGATACACTTTGAGTTTTCCTTCAAAATTTTGCTGGTCGAAGTCAATAGCACGAATCGTATAATTAACATGGTCGAAATCATGAGTTGGAATAACCACGTAATTGTAGGAACGCATGTCGCCTAAAAGTCTAAGCATGCAACGCTCATTGAATTTGACAAACTGTTTGGCAATTTGGTTTTTTGCTCTATTGTCACAATGCGGCAAATGTTCTTTGATGAACACATCTCCGGGAATTCCTGAAATATGCTCTTCTATTAAAGTGTCTTTGTATACCAGAAAGTTGATTCTATGCGGAGATAAAATATGCTCAAAATCGAGACCATATATGCGTGATGCATCCGCTTTTTTTACATAAAAGTAGGTGAAGTTGTCGTTAAGTGTATTTCTAATTTTTATTCGGAAAGGTTTGGAGTTTCCAAACGTACAATAATCTATTGCATCTATACTAAAAAATTGCAAGTAATAATTATCCAGCTTACCATCTGAATGCAGTATTTGGTATACTTTTTTGAGTGACTCTTCAATTTCATCACGCTCGTAATCAGCATAATAACAACGCACCCACAGAGTATCTTCATCATTGTCATCGTAAACAACTACAGATCCTGCAAAACGAAGTAAATCATCATAGAAAACAGGAATCTCAGTCATTCTATTGAAGCGTTTTAGATAGGCTTGAAGCGATTCACTCACAGGAAAACTAGGTTTTTTCCTAGACATTAACTTTTCTTCTGACATGTATATTGAAGGTTTTCGACTAAAATACAAAAAATCACTGAGATTAGAGAATCTTATAACGTAGAGTAAGAATTCTTAGTGAAGTTTTCCAAATCCTCGAAAAAAGTGAAGAAGTTTGCTTCAATTGCAGTTAGATTTTTCTTATAAATTGTCATCGCCAAATGTAAGCCTGGCTTATTGGCTGTTCGCTGATTCATTTGGAACAGAATCTGTTCGATTCCTTCCTCTGTTCTGTAATTGTACAGCCAATTGTGTTGTTGCATAATAGGAAAAACTTTCTGCACACGAATTGGCATTTCAGTTAACTGACTTGATAGAAAATCATAAAAACTCTTGGTGAAAGCAAACAAATCCTGAGAGTCGTATTTATCCCAATGCTTAGCGAGGAGATGATCAAAAAGCACATCGACGATGACAGATGCGTAATGCCTGTATGCATCAAAAAAATAAGCTCTAGTATTAGCCACTAATGGATGAGTGTCGGTGAACCGATCAATTTTTCTATGCAACAAAACTCCTTTTTGGTAATTAAGCGGATATTTTTTATACTGGTCTCCTTTGATAAAATCAGCCATAAAATTCCCTGCTTGTATTTCAGGATTACCATAAGAAAGATAAATGTGCGCCAAGTAATTCATTTGCCTAAAATAAAGCAATTTTTGATACTAGAAAAAATGTTGAAAATTAATTCAAAATTTGAAAACTAAAGCTGCACTTGTGGGTGAACCTTTGGAAACAAGTTCATCAATTCCTTGAATTCACTCTTTTGTTCCTTTGGTATGTGGGCGTCTGAGAAAGTTTTTTTCTTCCCATTTTTAAGAAAGATAGTCCATTCATCGAATTTTCTATCTACATTATCAATTTCTTCGATTTTTGTAGTGAAGTGCTGAAAGATGCCCGTCGATATTTTTAGTTCCCCATGCTTTAAATGAAAATAATGTGTGTTTATCCAATACCTTATATTTAACATGAAAAGAAATATAAGAGCTATATTAAAAATAAATTTAAAAATTGTGATAGTTTCTTCAGTTATAAAATTATCATAGATAATATACAAGTAAAATGTAATCATTCCCATTGAAGTAACAATTGAAAGAATCATTTTCCATGTAGGTTTTTT
>SKIG01000103.1 GCA_007116535.1 Psychroflexus sp. | reverse complement strand
CTTAATTAATATAGAAATCTAAGTATATTTGCTTCATCAAAATCATATATGGCAAAAAATAACATCAATATAAAAAACAAAAAAGCGAAATTTGAGTATGAATTTTTGGATACTTACAATGCAGGAATTGTGTTGGCTGGTACAGAAATTAAATCTATTCGAGAAGGAAAAGCGAGTATTGCAGAGAGTTTTTGTGAGTTCAACAAAAAAGGGGAACTCTTTGTTATCAATATGACAATCCAAGAATATACGCACGCGACTTATTTTAATCATCAACCTAAATCAGAGCGTAAACTTTTACTACAGAAAAAAGAGTTGAAAAAGCTACATAAGGAAGTCAAAAACTCGGGGTTAACTATCGTTCCCTTGCAAGTTTTTATTAACGAACGTGGTTTTGCGAAAGTCAAGATTGCTTTGGCTAAAGGAAAGAAATTATTTGATAAACGAGAGGTGATTAAAGATAGAGACAACAAAAGAAAACTGAATCGCATCCAAAAGACCTATAATACTTAAGTGTTTAACTAGCCAATTTTTAACTATGAAAAAACTAATTTTCCTATTTGTATTCGTAAGTTTTAATCCATTATTTGCTCAACTTTCAGGAAAAGTTGTCGATGAAAACAATGAACCTTTATCTGATGTAAATATTTATGTTGAAGAAACTTTTCAAGGAACTGTTTCAACTAAAGATGGATATTTTGAATTAGACATTCGCGGTAATCTAACTAAAGTAAATGTGCTATTTCAATACATGGGCTACGAGACAAAAAGATTATTGGTAGAGGTTAGTCAATTACCGAAAGAAGAAAATATTCAGCTTCATCCCGAATCATTTACCCTCGACGATGTTGTTGTAAATGCGAATGAAAATCCTGCTATTAGGGTTATTCGCAAAGCCATCGAAAACAGAAAGGCGAATAAGGCGAAGCTCACCGCTTACCAAGCTGACTTTTACTCCAAAGGGATTTGGCAACTGGACAATGTTCCTGAAAAAATACTAGGACAAGAAGTAGGCGATTTTGGAGGTGTTTTAGATTCAACTCGAAGTGGAATAATTTATTTGAGTGAAACTGTATCAGAAATTTATTACCAAGAGCCAAACATGAAAGAGCACATTATTGCTTCAAAAGTTAGTGGGGATGATAATGGCTTCAGTTGGAATAATGCCGACGATTTTAATGTTAGTTTTTATGATCGAACTATTGATTTTAATGCAGCAATGGTTTCACCAATCGCACCCAATGCCTTTTCTTATTATGATTATGTGTTGGATGGAGTCGATTACGACGAAAATAAGTTGCTTATTAATAAGATTCAAGTAAACCCCAAACGTCCTTTCGATCGTTCATTTAGTGGATATATTTATATCGTGGAAGATACGGGCGAAATAGCAGGAATTGATTTCAAAACAAATGGGCGCGCTACGCAAATCGAGCCTTTGGAAGAAATTCGCTTTCAACAACAATTTACTTATCTACCAAGTATCGAAAGCTTTGTAATGAATGCACAAACGATCGATTTTTCATGGTCTATTTTTGGGATTAAAGGAGACGGAAAGTTTTACGCCAATTACAGCAACTACAATTTTGAACCTAATTTTGCGCCTAAATTCTTTAATCGAGAAATTATTTCCTTTGCAAATGATGCTAATTTAAAAGATGAAGCCTATTGGGAACAGATGCGAAGTGTTCCACTTACTAACATTGAAATAGCCGATTACACAAAGAAAGACAGCATTCAAGAATTAAGGAAATCTAAGGTGTATTTAGATTCTATTGATGCTACAACCAACAAATTTAAAGCTTTTGATATTGTTTCGGGTTATAGTTGGAAAAGCACCTACAAAAACAGAGAGTTTATCTATGATACACCTTTTCCGTTGGGAGTGAATTTCAACACGGTTCAAGGTTGGAATATACCTTTATCCTTGACCTATCGTCAACGAGATGAGCAAAATTCTTTCCGAAAATATTGGGATTTTTCGACTAAATTCACCTATGGTTTTTCTGAAGAAAAGTTGCGTCCTGAATTTATTTTCAGAAAGAAATTCAATAACTTCAGTAAGCCTTATTTAATTTTAAGTGCAGGCGAACGACTTGAGCAACTGAATAGTAGTGAACCGATTACTCCTTTAGTGAATACCGTTGCTTCCGTGTTTTGGGAACGTAGTTATATGAAACTTTATGAAAGAAGATTTGTTGAAGCAAGTTATTCTCAAGAAGTTTTTAATGGCTTTAGGGGATTTGCGACTTTAGGCATGGAACAAAGGAATCACTTATTTAATGCTACAAACTCTCGTTTATGGGTCAATAATCCGGAGGGCTTTACAAGTAACAATCCACTCGACCCGTTTGACGAAACTAGTATAAGTTTCATGAGCCATCGTTTAGCTAAACTACGACTTGGTGGGAGCTACAATATTGGTAATAAATACATTACTCGTCCCGATGGCAAGTATAATTACCCCAACGAAAATTACCCACGTCTTAGTTTTCAATACATCAAGACCTTTGCTTCTAGCATTACGAGACACGAATTCAATCACTTAAGATTTAGAGTGAATCAAGAAGTCAATCTTAAAAATTATGGTACAACGTACTACAGCGTAAATGCAGGAACATTTTTTGGGCGTAGAGATGGTATTGCTTTTGTAGATTTTAAGCATTTTAACGGAAACCAAACTCATGTAGAAACAAGCAGCACCTATGTTAATTCATTTCAGTTGCTGAATTATTTTTAATATTCCACCACAGGAAATTATAGCGATTGGCATTGGGAGCATCATTTCAATGGATTGGTAATGAATAAAGTTCCGTTGTTAAATTCACTTAATTCACAGTTAATTGTTGGTGCAAAATCATTATTTACCGAGGGAAGGAAACCATATTCTGAAGTCTCTGTAGGTTTAGATAGATTAGGCTTTGGGAAATTTAAATTACTCCGTTTGGATTACGTAAGAAGCTTTGCAGGCAACCGATCAAGAGGAGGGTTAGTCGTTGGAATAAAATTCTTGAATATTGTAAATTAGTGGTTTCACTTAGTTTATTGACCTCTAAAAAATATAACTGTACTAAGTGTTTTAAGTAAAATGCGTAAATCTAAAAATACGTTTCTTTTCTTTATGTAATACAGATCATACTGTAGTTTTTCCAAACTATCTTCTTCAGAAGAAGCATATTTTGCTTTTACTTGCGCCCAACCTGTAAGTCCTGGTTTTACTACGTGACGTATTTCGTAAAAAGGAATTTTTTTAGCTAATTCTTCTACAAACTCAGGGCGTTCAGGGCGAGGTCCAATGAAACTCATGTCTCCTTTAAGAACGTTGAAGAATTGCGGGAGTTCATCTAGTCTAGATTTTCGTAAAAATTTACCGAATTTAGTCACACGAGCATCATTTGCAATGGCCCATTGCGCTCCATGAGATTCAGCATTTTTAACCATAGAACGTAGTTTAATTATACGGAAATGTTCTCCGTCTTTACCAACACGCAACTGTGAGTAAAAAAGAGGCCCTTGATTAGCGAACAAGTTTAGTACTAAAATAAAAGGGAGTAAAACCAACAAAATGGCAAGTCCTAAAACAGCCATAGTGATATCTAAAAGGCGGACAAATGAAAGATATAATTTATTTTGGTTACTTCTGCTGAATGGGAAATAACAATAGAAGTCATTTTTGATGTTTTCAACAGGAATTTTGTTGGTAACTTCTTCATACACTTGATGGAAAGAGCGAATCGGAAACCCTGCCGTAAGAATAGGGATGAGCACTTGATACAAGGCTAAGCTAACCCCTTCAAATGAGTTAGTTACAACAATTTCACTTATTTTATACCTTCTTACTACAGATTCAATCTGCTTTATTTCAAAGCGTTTGCAGTCTGATATTGTTGTGTTATCTTTATCTGTATTTATGTAAGCAAATACCTCGTAATTAGGATCGGATTTTTGAAGTTCGTCCTTAATAAAGTTAACATCAAAACCATCACCTACCAATAGTACCCTTTTATAAAAT
>SKIG01000181.1 GCA_007116535.1 Psychroflexus sp. | reverse complement strand
TGTCAAACAATTCTCCATTTCCAAAATCCTGCCGATAACGCATATCATATCTAATACGGTTGGTCATGTAGAGCTTATTACTTACTTTATGATTGACCACCATTTGAGCCCAAGGTCTATGTTCATTTCTGTTCAAGTCGTTACCATCTGAGGTTACAGGGAGATTTAAATACGCATAACCTGCTGTCAAATCTAGGTTTTCAAAAAAACGTCTTGTCAAACCAGTTCTTGCCACAAAAAATCCATCAGGGACATAATGATAATCATTCCATAAGTAATATTTTTCAGATATTCTTGATGAGGTCATGTAGCCAACCCAGAACTGCTCATTGTCAACAACATCATTTTGAGCCCTTAGTTCGCTAAAGAAATAAAAAAATAAAGATAACTGGAGAAAAAAAAGTATATACCTTTTCATATGTAATTTGCTTACGTGTCATTTTTGGTTGCTACTTATGGCAAAAAATTAAGCCTACAAAATTAAGGAATATCAATGTATAGAAGATAAAAATACCATTTAATATTGATGATAATTGTCACTTTAGGTGTCATCCTGTCATATCATTTTCAATGGCATAGAGATTGACATTATATTTGACGAAACAAAAACAATAATTAAGAAAATTAGTTTAATATGAGCAAGATTATAGGTATAGATTTAGGTACAACTAACTCATGTGTTTCCGTAATGGAAAGAAATGAGCCTGTAGTAATCCCTAATTCTGAAGGAAAAAGAACAACCCCTTCTGTAATAGCATTTGTAGAAGGAGGTGAAATTAAAGTTGGAGATCCTGCCAAAAGACAGGCGGTAACAAATCCTGAAAAAACCATCGCTTCTATCAAGCGTTTTATGGGTAATAAGTTCTCTGAATCTTCAAAAGAAGTAGAGCGTTCAGCATATAAAGTTGAAAAAGGGGATAACGATACTCCACGTGTAAATATCGATGGAAGATTATACACACCTCAGGAACTTTCTGCAATGATTCTTCAAAAAATGAAGAAAACTGCTGAAGATTATTTAGGTCAAGAAGTTTCTGAAGCGGTAATTACAGTTCCTGCATATTTCAATGACTCTCAGCGTCAAGCTACAAAAGAAGCAGGGGAAATTGCAGGTTTGAAAGTAAGAAGAATTATCAACGAGCCAACAGCGGCATCTTTAGCTTACGGATTGGATAAGAAAAGTACTGACCAAAAAATAGTTGTTTTTGACTTTGGCGGTGGTACACACGATGTTTCTATTCTTGAGTTAGGTGATGGTGTTTTTGAAGTACTTGCTACTGACGGAGATACTCATTTAGGTGGTGACGATGTAGATGAAGCAATCATAGATTGGTTGGCTGAAGAGTTTATGGCTGATGAAAGCATCGACTTAAGAAAAGATGCTATGGCGTTGCAACGTTTGAAAGAAGCTGCTGAAAAAGCAAAAATTGAGCTTTCTTCCTCTTCTTCGACTGAAATTAACTTTCCTTATGTAACAGCAACAGCTTCCGGACCGAAACACTTGGTAAGAACTTTGTCTAGAGCTAAATTTGAGCAATTGATTGCTGATTTGGTAAGAAGAACAATCGTTCCTTGTGAAAAAGCTTTGAAAGCAGCCGATCTTTCTAAGTCAGATATCGATGAAATTATTTTGGTTGGTGGATCTACAAGAATTCCTGCAGTACAAAAAGCAGTAGAGGATTTCTTCGGAAAAGCACCGAGTAAAGGAGTAAATCCTGATGAAGTAGTAGCAGTAGGAGCGGCTATCCAAGGAGGTGTACTAACGGGAGATGTAAAAGATGTATTACTTTTAGATGTAACTCCATTATCTCTTGGTATTGAAACTATGGGTGGAGTAATGACAAAATTAATTGAGTCGAATACAACCATCCCAACAAAGAAGTCGCAAGTTTTCTCTACAGCACAAGACAATCAGCCAAGTGTAGAGATTCACGTATTACAAGGTGAGCGTTCTATGGCTTCCGACAATAAAACCATTGGTCGTTTCCACTTAGATGGAATTCCACCTGCAAAAAGAGGAACACCTCAAATTGAAGTTACTTTTGATATTGATGCCAATGGTATCATCAAAGTAAGTGCGACTGATAAGGCAACGAATAAGACGCAAGATATTCGTATTGAAGCCTCTTCAGGATTGACTGAGGAAGAAATCCAACGAATGAAAAAAGAGGCAGAAGCAAATGCAGATGCAGACAAAAAAGCGAAAGAAACAGCAGATAAGCTAAATGAAGCTGATGCGATGATTTTCCAAACTGAGTCTCAGTTGAAAGAATTTGGCGACAAACTATCTGACGATAAGAAAAAGCCAATTGAGGATGCTTTAGCTGAACTGAAAACAGCTTATGCTTCAAAAGAAATTGAGCAAATTCAGCCTGCTTTAGATAAAATCAACGAAGCATGGAAACAAGCTTCAGAAGAAATGTACAAAGCTCAAGCAGAAGGACAGCAAAATCCTGGAGCTAATCCTGAGGCTAATACAGGAGCTTCAAATGAAGCGAGTGATGTAGAGGATGTAGATTTTGAGGAAGTTAAGTAATTAAACTAACTTGTAGTAAAAAAAAACGGGGCAATTTGCCCCGTTTTTTTTGCAATAAATTTTAGCCCTCTAACCATATTTTTAACTTAGGTTAGATTTATAATAATTTGTCTTTGAATACTTTGAGGCTTTGTACTTAAAAATCTAATAATTACACCAAATACACAAACAATACACTAAGTTCTACAAAGCTTTCCCATAATATCTATATTAATGCTTTTTAATTTAATCAGCATAGTACACGACAAAAAATAAATTTTTTAAAATTCCTTTATATTTGCCCTTGTTCGCCACAGGCGAAAGAAATTAAGGAAAATCAGACTCCCGCCTTAGGCGGATTGGGGCAGAACTGATTTGACGAATATCAATTTTTGTCGTGTACTTTATTTAATCAGTTTTATCTAATACAGGTTTTAAAGAAAGAGTTTTAATAATAGTTGCTATAAAATAGAAAATGCAAAGCTGTAAAATCAACTTTGCATTTTCCTTACAAACCAAAAAAACAATATTAACCTAAATAATTTTTAAGGATTTTATTTTTTGTTTTATGTTTCAAGCGTTTGATGCCTTTTTCTCTTATTTGTCTTACACGCTCTCTACTTAAATCAAATGTATCACCAATTTCCTGTAATGTCATCGCAGGTTGGTTGCCAATTCCGTAGTTCAGTCGAATAACATCTGCTTCTCTTTGAGAAAGTGTATCTAAAGCACGATTTATTTCAATACTCAAAGAATCGCGCATCAACTGATCATCAGGATTCGGAGATTCCCCTGAACTAATTACGTCGTAAAGATTTGATTGGTTTTCACCTTCTCTAAATGGTGCATCCATTGAAAGATGTCTTCCTGAATTTTTGAGAGCAACTTTTACTTGAGATTCGCTCATCTCTAATTCTTTGGCTATTTCAGCTGCCGAAGGTGGACGCTCATTTACTTGCTCCAAATGAGAGTACATTTTATTAATTTTATTGATTACACCAATTTTGTTTAAAGGTAGTCTAACAACTCTCGATTGCTCCGCCAAAGCTTGAAGAATTGATTGTCTAATCCACCAAACAGCGTAAGAGATAAATTTAAATCCTCTAGTTTCATCAAAACGTTTGGCAGCTTTTACTAAGCCCACATTCCCCTCATTTATAAGATCTGGGAGTGTTAATCCTTGGTTTTGATATTGTTTCGCAACGGAAACAACGAATCTTAAGTTAGCTTTGGTAAGTTTGTCAAGTGCAATTTGATCACCTTCTCTAATTCGTTGGGCTAGTTCAACTTCTTCATCAGCGGTAATTAAATCAACCTTGCTAATATCTTGCAAGTATTTGTCTAAAGATTTCGATTCTCGATTGGTTACTTGCTTTGTTATTTTTAATTGTCTCATGAACTTTATTTATACGAATACTATTAGTTTGGTAATATAGTAATTTTAAATCAATTAGCCAAATAAAAGCACAACAAATCTCTTTACAAGTTGGTTTTGTTAAATTTTTCTTT
>SKIG01000178.1 GCA_007116535.1 Psychroflexus sp. | reverse complement strand
GTTTTAAAAAATTTGAAGTTTCAATTTTATGTAATGCGCTACTTGTAGATCTATCTTTATACATATTGGAAAATCATATTTACAAGATTTATAAATAGTATCTTTCTAAGATTCATTAAATCAGAAATATAGAATCATCTATTTACTTTTTTTTATCAGATTAAGCTTAATTTGTCTTGTCATTCAAAAAAATGTTTTCATTTAGTTAGTTTTTATTTGTAGCTTTTTTAACTTTAAACTACATTTGAAGCAAACAATTATATGAAATTTAAACCCCATTACAATTTACTTGTTTTTCTTGTGCTCACCTGTTCAGTTGCCTACGCTCAATTTGACAAGGTTAACCATAAAATAGCATTAAGAAATCTTACAGCTGTAGATTCTATTTTGATAAATGAAACCCTCTCACAAATTGATAAAAACTTAATAAAAGGTAAGCTCTTTGTAGAACGTAATCAAGTTGATTCTGCTTTTCATTACTTACTTTTAGTAGATACATTAAGTTTATCTACATACCAACGAGCCACCTATTATGATTATCTTGCTTCAGCTCATGATCAGAATATAGAATATGACTTAGTCTTGACTTATATCAATAAAGCTAAAGAATTATATGAAGAAATCGGATTAAAAAATGAGTACAATGAAATGACCATGCAAATGTATTTAACTCTGTTGTCTTCTCCGTTTTTTAAAGGCGATGATGTTAGTTACTTAAATACATTTTATGAAAATACAAAAAAGCTGAATAACTATTCACAATTATCAAGGGCTGAAATAAATTTAGCCTTCGAAAATTTTGATATGGAAAACCCAATGGGATTCACAGATTATTTTGATCGTGCTATTGAGTATGCAGGAAAATCAAGCAATCCTATAGATTTAGCGCGTATTTACACTTACTATGGAATGATGTATGGCGAAAATTTTCAACGACCAGAACTTGCTGAAAAATACTACGATGATGCCTTAGAAATTTATGAATCAATTGAAGACGGTTTCAAACAAAAACCTATTTATATACTAAAAGCTAATTTGGCAAGACAAAAGAACGATACTCAAGAAAGTATTCGCCTACTAAAGTTTGCAGATAGCCTAACTTCTAGTTCTTTTGAAACTGAATTAAACCTTCGTATCTACAAACAACTTGCAGAAGATTATAAGTCTTTAGGTGAAGTTGATTCTGCTTTTGCATACATGAAGAAGTTTGATGAAATGCGAGACCAGTTTGCGGTGCAACAACAGAATATAAATATGACAAGGTTTGAAGCTGAAAAGAAAGACAAACAAAACCTAATTCTTCAGAAAAAAAACCAGCGTTCACAATTTATCATTTTTATAGTTTCTATCTCTGCATTCCTGTTAGCTATTGTAAGTTTTCTTTTGTATAAAAACATTAAGAAAAAACAGCAGCTTAAAGAAAAAGAGTTTGAAATTCTAAGAAATCAATTTGAGTCGAAACAACGTTCTTTAGAACTAAGAGCTATAGATCGTCTGCTTACAGCGCAAGAAGAAGAAAGACAAAATTTAGCATCGGAATTACATGATAATATTGGCTCTATTTTGACTGCTACCAACATGCACTTTAGTGTATTAGAAAAACAAGTAAAGCAGCAAGTAAAAGACAATAAATTAATAGATCTTCTTGAAAAAACTTCTTCACTTTTAGAGGATGCTTACAAGGACATTAGGAAAATGGCTCACTACAAAAATGCCGGACAAATGGCACACAACGGACTTATTCCTGCTGTACGTAATCTAGCTAAAAAGTCTGCTAGCTTAAAAGGGGTTGAGTTTGATTTAAATTTATCTGAATTAGGCATACGCCTGAATAACAAAGTAGAAATTGGTCTATTTAGAACAATACAAGAGCTAATAACCAATGCTTTGAAGCATGCTAGTTCGTCCTTGATAAGTATTTCAATTTTTGAAGAAAACGGAAACTTAACTATCATGATTGAAGACGATGGAAAAGGCTTTGATGTGAATAGTGTCTTGAATAATACCAAAGAAAAAGATGAGTTTGGTATTGGGTTGCATTCGCTATATGAAAGGATAAACGACTACAAGGGGAAAATGAAAATTGAATCTACCCCAGGTGAAGGTACTACGGTAATTATTGAGGTACCTGTTGATTGATTAAACATGCATATTATGATTTACGTAGCTCTTGCAGATGATCATCAGTCCGTGTTAGATGGATTGGAATTGATGTTGAAAACACAAAAAAACATCGAGATTGTAGCATCTTCAACCGATCCTAGAGACTTACTCAAGGTTTTTAAGTACAAGCATGTAGATGTATTAATTACTGATGTAAAAATGCCTATAATGGATGGTTATGTATTAGCCGAAAAGTTTTTAGACATATTTCCAAAATCAAAAGTTGTTGTTCTCTCTATGTTTGATACACCAACGATTTTAGATACCATGCTAACAATTGGAGCAACAGGATATATACTAAAAACTTCTTCATTAAATGAGGTGGTTAGAGGCATTAATGCAGTAAAGGAAGGCAAACGTTTTTTTGATCAGAACCTTCATTACGAAGACGAAAACTGTTCCGAAGATATCGAAACTACTTCAGAAGCACCCCGTTTTACTAAAACAGAAAAGAAAATTCTCAAGGCTATCGCTGAAGGTAAGTCTTCGGAAGAAATGGCAGAAGAATTCTGTTCTGCTTTCGAGACAATTATCAAACACAGAAAAAACATTATACGTAAGTTGAACTTAAAAGGAAAAAATGAACTTCTTCGTTATGCTTACGAAAACAAATATTCCTTTTGATATATGGCAATCCTGATTGTTGGTAAACACCGAACTTTAGATGAATGGAAAAATGCCTTTGCTGAATTTGATTCAGGTATATCTATTTATCATTTTGAAGAGGAATATCCTAAAGAAGAAATTACCTACGCAATTTCATGGAATCACCCTGAAGGATACTTCAATCGATTAACTAATTTACAAGTGATAGCTAGTCTTGGAGCAGGAGTAGACCATATATTGAAAGACACAAGTATTCCCGATTATATTAAAATCACGCGTATTGTTGATGATAAACTCACCACAGACATGGCAGATTTTGTCTTGTTGTGTTGCTTGAATTATACTCGGAATACGCATCTTTATTTCAAACAACAGCAGTATGCTAAATGGAAACAATACTCTTATTCATCTCCTAATCAATTGCAAGTAGGAGTTTTAGGCTATGGTGAGCTAGGAAAGGCTGTCTCACAAAAGCTTGTGTCAAATGGATTTAAAGTTCGTGCATTAGCTAATTCATCAAAAGAAAACGAGCCTATTCCTGTTTATGTAAAAGATGAACTTACAGATTTTATGCAAGACTTAGATATCTTGGTTTGTTTACTTCCTTTAACTGAACAAACTAAAGGTTTTCTCAATAGAAATTTATTTCAACTAGCAAACAAAGCTTTTTACTTAGTCAACGTGGCTCGTGGTGCTCATTTGGTTGAAAATGACTTGCTAGAGGCATTGCAGAATGAACAAATTTTAGGTGCTCACTTAGATGTGTTTACTGAAGAACCAATTCCTGAAAAACATCCCTTTTGGTCTCTTCCAAAGATAAGTATTAGTCCACATGTCGCAAGTCAGACTTCCCCTTCTTCTGTCACTCAACAGTTATACGAAAATTATGTTCGTATGCAAAAAAATCAAGAATTAATAAATTTGGTGGACAGAAATAAGGCATACTAATATTGTAAACCAAAATGCCAACTGAGTAATCTCAATTTTCATCAATTCTCTACAATACTTTACTTATTTAACACTAATATTTACTTACTATGCTTCTTTAGTTTCTTACTTTTGTAGCGATTCTATTTAAGTAAAGTTGAATAATGACTAGAAAACAATCAGTAAGCATGCATTCTATTGATGTCGATACAGTCGAAATGACTTTCGATATCATGAAGTTTGCCATTAATAGAATATCCAACAATGACCCTGAACTAGGTATTCCGAAATCAGAAGAAGAGCTAAAAAAGTTAGTAGGGGAAACTGTTACAGAAGAAGGAATTGGAGGAGAAACCGCCTTTCAACTATATAG
>SKIG01000177.1 GCA_007116535.1 Psychroflexus sp. | reverse complement strand
TTCAATAAAGATGTATTAATTGATTTGATGAATGATCCTCATACGGTTGATTTTGGGAAAGAAATTATTCCTAATTCGATTCATACACACAAAATAGCGAGTTACCAATATCCGGGTTATTGGACTGACATTGGAAATATTGAATCATTTTTTGAAGCTAATTTAGGTTTGACTGATGATATTCCGCAATTTAATTTATACGATAGAGATCAGCGTATTTATACCAATGCTCGATTTTTACCAACTTCCAAAATAGCCAATGCAAGTTTGCACAAAGCAGTTATTTCAGAAGGATGTATTATTCAAGCTGATAAAATTGAACGCTCTGTAATCGGTATTCGCTCAAGAATAGGAAAAGGAACGGTAATCACCAATACTTACATGATGGGATCTGATTACTATGAGACCTTAGAAGAGGTAGAAAACAAAAAAATAGACATTATGATGGGAGTAGGGGATAATTGCGTTATCAATAATGCAATTATTGATAAGAACTGCCGAATTGGAGATAATGTCCAACTAAATGCAGGAAAACATCTTCCTGACCAAGAAACAGAAAGCTATGTTGTCAAAGATGGAATTATCGTCATTAAAAAAGGAGCGGTTATTCCTAAAGGATTTGTGTTGTAGGTTATATAAATCTGAGTTCTACATAAATAGTAGACTTATTAAATTTAAAATTAATGCTAGCTAAGCTTTGAGAAACTCAGTGTCCATGCAGGCAGGGTCACAAAACATACAAAGTGTCTCAATAACATATACAAATTATTACAAATCGAACTCACGTTTCTTAGTTTACTCAATGTTGTCAAGACTATTGATGTAAAGTTTCTTAACCATTTTTTGATTAAAAAAACCTACCCACAAACCACTTCTAAACTTGAATAACCTTGCCCGTTTTTATGGAGTCTTATTTGTGTTTGGATACGTTCCTTAAGCGCATCCACATGGCTAATGATGCCAATTGTTTTATTGGTCTCTGCTTGAAGTCGCTCCAATGTATCCAAAGTTTGGTCTAATGTCTCAGGGTCTAAGGTACCAAAGCCTTCATCTATAAAAAGTGATTGTATCTGTACATTTTGAGAAGCTAAATCAGAAAGTGATAAAGCCAAAGCTAGACTAACTACAAAAGTTTCTCCGCCTGAAAGCGTTTTGACAGAACGGCGTTCACCGCCCATATCATAATCTACTGCTATCAAATCGCTACCTTCTTTGGGTTGAGGGATGTCTATTTGGTAACGTTCACTTAGCTGCTTGAGGCGTTTGTTTGCCATTTGTAACAAATACCTTAAGCTTAAATCTTGCGCAAAATCATTGAATTTCTTGCCCGTTGCATCACCAATAATATCGTCAAGCAAAAGCCATTTTTCATTTTTTTTTCTCGTATCAAGAATACGGTTTTCTAGCTCCTTAATTTTTTGTCTATACTCTTGTTGGTTTTTAAGGGTACGTTGAATTTCGCTTAGACTAGTTTCAAGTTCCTCGATTCTTTTTAAAATTTCAATTTTCTCTTCTTCAAATTTGGCCGAGTCCTCTATGCTAAGCTTAGAGGTAAGGTTTTCAATCCTTTTGTTGCTTACTTCTATGTTATTTTTTAGTTGTACTAACTTTTGCTTTAAGTCATTCTCTTCTTTTTGTAATTGCTGAAATTCGTTTTCCTTCATTCTTGAATCAATCGCATCTTGAATGCTAAGAAAGCCTAATTCTGTTATTTCAGGAAGTAAATGCTTCTCAATATTTTCAATAGTTGAACTAACTATTTTGTTGTCGTTTTGATAGCTTTCAATTTGCTCCTTTAATTGTCTTTCTTGTGTTTGATTTTGAAGTAGTTTAGCTTGTAATTCGTTTACTTTTGTATCAACATCTTCACCTTCAAACAAACTATTCTTTGTAGCTAATATTTCTTTTCCTTTGAAGAAATTTTCTTTTAAGCCATCGGTAAGTTCCAACCATGAAGCCACTTTTTCTAAGGATTTTTCAAGTTGATTCTTGGTTTGCAGTTCAACTTTTATATGTTTTAAGTAAGTAATTAGTTCATCCCATGATTTGTTAGCTTTCAAAGAAACAAGTAAGCTATTTTTTTACTTAGAAGTATCCTCTAAACGAGTTAGTTCAATCTTTAAATTATCAATTTGCGATTGAGTTTGATCAAGTTTATTTTTATTAACTTCTAGTTTTGAAGTAGTTGAGGTAAATTCTTTTTCAATCGTTGAAAGCTCATTTTTTAATTTTTTGAGTTCATTTTCAATGGAAGACTTTTCAGCAGATACCACTACATCATTGGCTAACGGGTGGGAAGTGGAACCACACAATGGGCATTCTTCACCTTCGACTAGATTTGTTCTATCTTCACTATATTTTGCTTTAAGCATATAGTTAGCAAGTTTTAAATCTTCATTTTCTATACTGATTTTGAGAACCTCTTTACGATGAGATTGACTAGTCAAAGTCTTTTCTAAAACTTCAATCTCTTTGCTATAACTAGGAATTGCAGTAGAAAACTCTTTTAGTTTCTGTTCAATATGCTGTTTCTTTTCAGCTGTATTCTTTTCATCTACCGCCTGCAAAACATAATCATCGATGTTTGATTCATTAAGATGATTCAAATCAATACCTGCTAAACTATCCTTCAATTTAGCCAACTGAGTTGCCCACTCTTGTTGTTGCTTTTCAATGATTAATTTAATTTCACCTGGGTCTTTTTGTGTAAGTAGAATGCCCTCACTTTTTGTAATTTGCTCTAAATTTCGAAAATTAGCTTGATAACTACTGCGAAGTTCATTTAACTGATTTTGTAGTGAATTGACTTCTTTCCTGAATTTCTCTAACTCATCTTTTGCATTTTCAACACTTAAATTTTCATGGGTTAATTTGCTTGCTTCAGAAAGAGAATTAATTTGATTTTCTAATGTTGTTTTTAAGGTGTTTTCAAGTTGAATGATTCTACTTGAAATTTCATTTTGTTTTAGTTGATTATTTTTCCATTCCACTAAATCATCTGCAACACTTTGTGTTTTGGCGTGAAGCAACATTTTTTCTTGGTGTTTTTGCTGAAATACACCCAACGATTTTTCAAAAGCTTGCGACTTTTGTTGGAGTTCATCAACTTCTTTTTCAAGTATTTTTTTCTCTTTCAGCCAACCTTCTTGCTGAATCATTTTTAATTTTTGAATACTTAATTTTTCTTTTTCCTTGGTAATAGCTACTAGACTATTTTCCTTTTCTTGGATATCCTCATCAGGAAGAAGCATTTCATTTAGGTCGCTTATTCGTTGTTTGTCTAAAGAAATGAGTTCATTTATATGTTTTGCTTTTTGGTAAGCTAAGGCACCGATTTTTCTGTAAATTTCAGTTCCTGTTAACTGTTCAAGTAGCTGTTTTCTTTCGCTATCATTCGCTTGTAGAAAACGAGCAAATTCTCCTTGTGCAAGTAAAATCGATTTAATGAATTGACCGTAATTCAGTCCAATCAGGGCTTCATTTTTTGTGGGAACCTCGCTTTTCTTTAAATCGAGTTCTTCGTTAGTTACCAAGTCTTTGAGGCGCATGTTATAGTCCCTCAAATTATTTCTATTATTAGTTCCAATATCCCAATGAGACAGATATTTTCCCGTTGCAGTTTGATAGATTACTTGCGCGTATGCTTCACGTTGATGTCTTGTTAAAACGGCACCATTCTGGCTAACCTCCTTTTTAGTAATCTTACCCAAACGAGGCAACTGATTGAATAATGCCAAACAAATTACATCTAGTAAAGTGCTTTTCCCACTTCCTGTTGCTCCCGTAATAGCAAAAAGAGAATTGGTTTTTAAGGGTTCTTCTTCAAAGCTAATGCTGTGTTCTCCTTTTAAGGAATTGATGTTTTTAAAGTTGATTTGAAATATTTTCACTTTTTAGAGTTTCAATTTAAAATTATTATTCAATAGGAGTACTTCGAGTTTTAAAAATGTGTAGCTCAGGACTTAAATCACCAAAAAATTTATAAACCATTTCTTTATCTCTTCCTGCCGTATCTATAAATCGCCAAGTTTCGCCTTGATCTTTCGAAACACCAATCATACAATATTGTTC
>SKIG01000091.1 GCA_007116535.1 Psychroflexus sp. | reverse complement strand
CGAAAAACAAATTTAAATTAGTGATTATTCTGAAACTATCTATTGTGTAACTTGATTTATTTCAACGAATTAAAACGGAAACCGATTTGATTTACTATGTCGCTTATTTATTGAAATATATTCTAATAAATAGTTCGGGCTAATATTCTACCTCGTAATTTAACCAAACAATATCCAACTAAAATTTAACTTATTTTACAACTATTTAATGTGTGATTCAAATTTTTTTGTGTGCTAAACAAATTAACTAAGCCTGCTTCACCAACACCCACGCCCCTTTATCAATGAGTGGTTCGGCTTGCTTGTATTTTACAGTCTTTTCTTCGCCAGAGCCAATATGTTTAATAGTAACTCTGTCGTTTCTTCCAATTTTAGGTTGCTCACGTACAATAGTCCCTACAGGCTGTGGGGCTTGACGACCCGCTCCTTGCATAGCAGCTCTATTTTGTGCTGCTTGCTCATCCAAATTACGGACTTCTTCTTTTCTTGTCTGAACTTGCTCTTTCGTACGAGGAGCTCTTGCTTCTTGGATACCAGGATTTTCTCGTTGTGGAATTTCACCTTTGAACAAGAAAGAAATAACTTCTTTGTTTACCTCCTCAATCATCTTCTTGAAAAGTTCAAAAGCTTCAAACTTATAGATAAGCAAAGGATCTTTTTGCTCATGCACGGCTAACTGAACACTTTGTTTCAATTCGTCCATTTTGCGCAAGTGGTTCTTCCAAGATTCGTCAATAATGGCTAAAGTAATGTTCTTTTCGAAATCGACGACCAACTGTTTTCCTTGAGACTCGTATGCTTCTTTTAAGTTGGTAGCCACTTGCAAAGTTTTTACTCCATCAGTAAATGGCACTGCAATACGCTCAAATCTATTTCCGTGTTGCTTAAAAACTTGATTGATAACTGGTAAAGCAATTTCAGCGTTGCGTAGCATTTTATCTTGGTAATTCTGATAAGCTACCTTATATAATTCGCCTGTAAGCTTTTGTTCAGGTAATTTTTCAAATTCATCCTTGGTAAATGGTGGCGTAAGTGAGAAGAAACGTACAGCATCAAATTCTAAACTTTCAAAATCGTTAGTAGGTTTGTATGCGCTTACCATCACTTCTGCAGTATCGTAAATCATATTAGCGATATCTATACGCAAGCGTTCTCCAAATAAGGCATTGTATCTTCGCTTGTAGATTACTTCACGTTGTGCATTCATTACATCATCGTACTCTAATAGACGCTTACGAATACCAAAATTGTTTTCTTCTACTTTTTTCTGTGCACGTTCAATGGATTTGGTAATCATCGAATGTTGAATGACTTCTCCTTCTTGGAGCCCCATTCTATCCATGATTTTAGCCATTCTTTCCGAACCAAAAAGACGCATCAAGTTATCTTCTAAGGAAACATAAAACTGAGAGCTTCCTGGATCTCCTTGACGTCCCGCACGACCACGAAGCTGTCTATCAACTCGTCTTGAATCATGTCGTTCGGTACCAATAATGGCTAAACCACCTGCTTTTTTGACTTCATCAGAAAGTTTGATATCTGTACCACGACCCGCCATATTGGTTGCAATAGTTACAATGCCTGCTTTTCCTGCATCTGCAACAATAGCTGCTTCTTTTTTGTGAAGTTTTGCGTTCAATACGTTGTGTGGAATGTTTCTAATTTTCAACATTCTACTCAATAATTCAGAAATTTCAACAGAAGTCGTACCAATTAATACAGGTCTTCCTGCCTTCGAAAGTTTCACTACTTCATCAATAATGGCGTTGTATTTCTCACGTTTGGTTTTGAATACCATATCCTCTCTATCATCACGTGCAATAGGTCGGTTAGTAGGTATTTCCATCACGTCTAACTTATAGATTTCCCATAATTCTCCTGCTTCAGTTACGGCCGTACCCGTCATCCCCGAAAGCTTTCGGTACATACGGAAGTAATTCTGCAAGGTAACTGTTGCAAAAGTTTGGGTAGCATCTTCAATTTTTACGTTTTCCTTGGCTTCAATAGCTTGGTGAAGTCCATCGCTGTAACGTCTTCCATCCATGATACGCCCTGTTTGCTCATCGACAATTTTTACTTTATTGTCCATAACTACGTATTCCGTATCTTTTTCAAATAGGGTGTAGGCTTTCAGCAATTGGCGCAAGGTGTGAATACGTTCACTCTTTACGCTGAAATCACGGTATAATTCTTCTTTTTTAGCGACTTCTTCTTCTTTTGGAAGACCTTCATTTTCAATTTTGTCGATTTCCATTCCGATTTCGGGAAGTACAAAAAACTCAGGATTGTCTTTCCCTGAAAGGAATTCAACTCCTTTATCAGTAAGGTCTATTTGGTTCGATTTTTCTTCAATAACAAAGTACAATTCCGCATCAACTTTAGGCATTTCGCGGTTGTTGTCTTGCATGTAGAAATTCTCTGTTTTTTGGAGAATTTGACGGATTCCGTCTTCACTTAAAAACTTGATAAGTGCTTTGTTTTTAGGTAAACCACGATATACACGAAGTAATTGGAAGCCCCCTTCTTTGGTGTCACCTTCAGCGATTAGTTTTTTAGCTTCAGCCAAAACTCCTGTCAAATATTTGCGTTGAACTTCTACTATATTGGCAACTTGTGGCTTCAATAGTTCAAATTCGTGTACGTCTCCTTTTGGAACAGGTCCTGAAATAATCAATGGTGTACGCGCATCATCAATCAAGACAGAATCTACCTCATCGATAATTGCATAATTATGTTTGCGTTGCACCAAATCTTTAGGAGAATGACTCATATTGTCGCGCAGGTAATCGAACCCAAACTCATTGTTTGTTCCATAGGTAACATCTGCATTGTAAGCGTTTCTTCGCTCTTCAGAGTTTGGACGGTGATTGTCAATACAATCAATGGTAAGCCCGTGGAATTCAAAAATAGGAGCCATCCATAAGCTATCTCGACGCGCTAAATAATCGTTTACGGTAACCACATGAACTCCTTTTCCTGTCAATGCATTCAGGTAAATAGGAAGCGTTGCTACAAGTGTTTTTCCTTCCCCTGTTTGCATTTCTGCTACTTTTCCTTGGTGAAGTGCTACCCCACCAATAAGCTGCACATCGTAATGAATCATGTCCCAAGTAACTTCCTTGCCAGCTGCATTCCATGTGTTTTTCCAAATAGCTTTGTCACCATCAAGGCTGACATAGTCTTTGCTTCCTGAGAATTCTCTATCTTTTTCTGTAGCAGTGACTTCTATAGTCGAATTGTGGTAAAAACGTTTCGCTGTTTCTTTTACAGTAGCAAAAGCCTCAGGAAGAATTTTTTCTAAGACGGCTTCTGATGTTTTGTAGATTTCATCTTGCAAGGCATCTATTTCTTCATACAAATTTTCTTGCTCGACAATATCTTTAGTTTCTGTTGCCTGAAGTGAAAGTGTAGCAACTTTTTCTTCTAATTCTTGTGTAGCTTCTTTTATTTGATTTTTGAATTGTTGCGTCTGTAAGCGCAATTCATCTACCGAATATTTCTCGAAGGTAGCTTCTAAAGCTTTAATTTTATTGAGTAAAGGGGTTACTGTTTTTAAATCTTTTTGCGATTTATCCCCTACGAATACTTTTAAGACTGAGTCTAATAATCCCATAATTTGGACGTAATTTTATTGAATGTCAAAGGTAGTGAAAAAAAAAAGTCTCTAAAAGGAGACTTTTGAATGTTTTATA
This sequence comes from Psychroflexus sp., assembly GCA_007116535.1. Taxonomy (GTDB): domain Bacteria; phylum Bacteroidota; class Bacteroidia; order Flavobacteriales; family Flavobacteriaceae; genus Psychroflexus. The sequence goes on along the minus strand of SKIG01000091.1, from coordinate 406 downwards.
TGTTTTCAAGACGTTAATATTCGTCTTCGTTCCACAGGTAGTCTTCATCTGTGGGATAATCCGGCCAAATTTCATCCATTGAGTCGTAGATATCGTCTTCATCTTCAATAGACTGAAGGTTTTCTACAACTTCTAGCGGAGCTCCAGTACGGATTGCATAATCGATCAACTCGTCCTTTGTTGCAGGCCAAGGTGCATCGCTCAAATAAGAAGCCAATTCTAAAGTCCAATACATTTCCTACGTATTTTAAATTTTTGCAAATGTAATTTTTTTGCGTTAATAGTCAAGTAAATAAGACATTATTTTACCTAAAACTTTCAAAAGATTTTATGAAATAATTTCTGGTGGTCTTTTGCTGGTTTTCTGTTGGTTTGTCTATGTTGATAAATCTGATTTTAAGTTATT
>SKIG01000130.1 GCA_007116535.1 Psychroflexus sp. | reverse complement strand
TTTTTTAACTTTGATTGGAAAGCACAACGTTGGAACTTAATTATAGTAATTGGTGCTGCAATTGGAGGTTTTATTTCTCATAATTATCTTTCTACAAATGAAGTAAAAGTTGCTGATTCTATCACCGAAGAACTTGCTACGTATGGGATAACTTCTACTAATGAAGCTTACCTTCCAACAGAAATTTTTGCCACAGAAAGTTTGAGTAATCCTAAGATTCTTGCCGTGCTAATTATTGGTGGTTTCTTGGTTGGTTTTGGCGCAAGATATGCCGGTGGTTGTACTTCTGGTCACGCTATCTCGGGACTCAGTAACTTACAGTTACCTTCATTAATTGCTGTCATTGGCTTCTTTATTGGAGGATTACTTATGATAAACTTTATTTTTCCGCTGATTTTTGGGTAGTTCCAAATCGAAGTTGAATTAATTCTCAAAAACAAACAAAATGAAATCATTACTTTATTTATTTATAGGAATTTGCTTTGGAATCATCATGTACAAATCTGAAGCAGCTTCTTGGTTCAGGATATACGAAATGTTCAATTTTGCTTCATTTCATATGTATGGAATCATTGGCTCTGCGTTAGCAATTGGCGTTGTAGGCGTTGCTCTAATCAAAAAATACAAAATAAAAGCTTTAGGCGGTCAAGAAATGCGACTTATCCCCAAAGACAAAGGAATTGTTCGTTATTTAGTGGGCGGAACTTTTTTTGGTTTAGGATGGGCGCTTGCAGGTGCTTGCCCTGGACCTATGTACGTGCTTGCAGGCTCGGGATACATTTCTATGTTAATTGTTATCGCATCAGCACTTTTGGGAACATTTGTGTACGGACTTTTAAGAGATAAATTGCCTCACTAAAAGTAAAACTTTAGTTATATAAAAAAGGCTATCCAATTGGATGGTCTTTTTTGGTATTATAACAATCGCTCTTTGATAACTGTCTGCACAATATCTATAGCTACATTATTAAATTTATTGTTAGGAATAATAATATCTGCAAATTCTTTGGTAGGTTCTATAAATTGCTGGTGCATTGGTTTAAGTGTGGTTTGGTATCGTTGAAGCACTTCATCTAAATCTCTTCCTCGTTCTTGAATGTCGCGCTTTAATCTTCTGATTAATCGCTCGTCACTATCGGCGTGAACAAACATTTTGATATCAAACATATCTCGCACTTCTTTATGAGCTAATATAAGAATACCTTCAACAATCATTACTTTTCTTGGAAGAGTAGTAACGGTTTCTCCTGTGCGGTTGTGTTCCTTAAATGAATACACCGGTTGTTCTACAGGAACTCCTGCTTTTAGTGAAGTGAGATGCTCATGTAACAAATCAAAATCTATAGATTTTGGGTGATCAAAATTGATTTTTTTGCGTTCGTCAAAGCTCAAGTGAGTTGTGTCCATGTAGTAGGAGTCTTGGTAGATCACATCTACTTCATCGTGTTGAGGCTCGTTGATAATTTGATTGACAACGGTGGTTTTTCCGCTACCTGTTCCGCCTGCAATACCAATAATTAGCATATATTCAATTTTTTACAAAAATACATTTTTACTTCCAACTCACGGTTTCCATCAAGTGCCGAATATCATTTTTTAAATAAGCCGCCACCGGTACTAGTGAGTCGTAATTCGGTCGAGCTGAGAAATAAATTGACCCCGTTAAAAAATGGTTGATACTGTCAGTAAGGTAAAATTGAGCTTGGGACGCTGCGTCTCCTTCAACTTCATAAAAGGTTCCAAAGGTTCTTTTCTCTTCGTTGGTATACTCACTTGCTTCAATATGATCTGCTTTGATAGTGTGCTGAAGCGGAAGTTGTTGTGCATCGCGAAGTAGCTCTGTTAGATTACCTTCAATCGGCGCATAGGTGATGAATACTTGTGCTTTTTGTTTGGGATAAAAGACATTCGTCCAACAGAAATTTTTGCTTCTTGGTTTTTCTAAGCGTGCATGAATATTCATTTCGAAGCTAAATGGGCAATCTAAACTAACTTCTGTATAAGCTGCTTCATCGTAAGTAAGTGCAAGGTAACTCTTAGGCTTTGGTATAATTTCTTCTTCACTACAAAAAAAAATAAAACTTGCTACTATAATAAGTAATAGTAGTTTTTTTTGCTGAAATACTTTCATTAGAAAATCATGCATTTCTATAGTAGTTTTTGTTAGCGTTTAATCTGTATTTTTATTTGTTTGAGCCTTCTATCTTCAATGGCTTCAATTGTAAAAGTGTATTTGTCGAAATGAATTTTTTGATTTTTTTTCGGGAATGCTTTGGCAATTTCTAAAACAAACCCTGCAATACTTTCAGCTTCGCCTTTGTAATCTTCAAAAAGACTTTCGTCTTCTATATTAAGGATATTGTACACATCTTTCAGCGGTGTTTTTCCTTCAAAGATAAATGTGGAATTGTCTAGTTTGGAGAACATAACATCTTCATCGTCATACTCATCGCTTATTTCACCAACAATTTCTTCAATAATATCTTCGAGGGTTATCAATCCGCTTGTACCCCCATATTCATCCACGACAATAGCTTGGTGTTTCTTTTGTTCTTTGAATTCATTCAGCAAATCATCTAGCTTTTTGTTTTCAGGAACAAAGTATGGTTCTCTAGCTAATTTTGCCCAATCAAAGTTCTTTTCCTTCAAAAAGGGAAGTAAATCTTTGATGTAGAGTATACCTTCTATTTTGTCGATGCTTTCATTATATACGGGTATTCTTGAGTAACCATTTTCAGTTATTTTTGTGATTACTTCTTCAAAAGTAAGTGCTTTATTGAAAGCAAAAATGTCTATTCTTGGACGCATTACTTGTTTTACATCTGTGTTTCCAAAAGTCACAATGCCTTGTAGTATTTTCTTTTCTTCTTTAGAAGTTTCTTCTTCTCTAGTTAGTTCCAAAGCTTGAGAAAGCTGATCTACACTAATGTTGGTCTTTTGTTTGCCAAAATTTCGCTCCAAAAATCGGGTAGTATTCCGCATTGGGTTTGTCAAAGGGCTTAGGAGTTTATCTAAAATGACCAAAGGATAGGCCATGAATAGAGCGAAATTAAGCTGATTTCTATTAGCGTAAACTTTTGGTAGAATTTCGCCAAATAATAATATAAGAAATGTTACAATACCAATGTCTAAGATGAATTCTACATTTAGTCCGTTTCTATTTTCTAAAAAATTAAAGCTCTTTTTTAAATGACTATATAGTAAGACAATTGCAATGTTGATGAAGTTGTTGGTAACAAGTATGGTTGCTAGAAGTTTTTTAGGTCTATGTAGTAGTTCTTCTATAATTTTTTCTCGGGCACTTTGATTTTCATTTGAGTTGAAGTCTGTACTACTAAGTGAAAACAGAGCAACTTCAGAACCCGAAATGAGTGCAGAACATCCTAAAAGAACCAAAAACGCAATGAATTCACCTAAAAAACTTAGGTCAATTGAGCTTACTATTATCCAAGACAAGGGGTCAGGTTCCATTCGTGTAATTTTCTAAAACGGTAGATCATCTTCTTCCTCTTTTTGTGTAGAGGTAGGAGTGTTTGTTGGTGTTGGTAAAGGCTTGGGAGTGTTAGCTTGTTGAGTAGGGCTTGAGGCTTGATTTGTCTCTCCCGAATTTTGTTTTGGAGTTAGAAACGTAAAGTCATTACAGATGATTTCTGTGGTATAGCGTTCAATCCCGTTAGCGTCTGTCCATTTTCTACCACGGATTTTTCCTTCAATGTAAATTTTATCTCCTTTTTTGAGGTATTTTTCGCAGATTTCAGCTGCTTTATTTCTTACAACAATGGTATGCCAATCGGTGTTAGAAATCCGTTCACCTTCTTTGGTGGTATATTCTTCATTAGTAGCTAAAGGAAATCTTCCAATGCAATTGGTATCGTCGAAATAATGCATTTTTACATCATCTCCTGTGTGCCCTATCAAAATAACTTTATTGATTGTTCCTGCCATGATTTATAGTTTTAAAGTTATTATTCTCTTTATAATTAAGTTCAAAAGTACAAAAAATAAAGATACTGATTATTCAAAGTATTGTTGAATAAATTTTTGTAAAAGTACAGGAACAGGTAAATCGTGTATTTGCTTTTTTTTGACTAAAATACTTTCATTTTTC
>SKIG01000209.1 GCA_007116535.1 Psychroflexus sp. | reverse complement strand
GCCATCAATTAAATCGAAATTTTTTGATGGGCTAAAGTACTCAAACATAAGTTTTATTTTTGATAATATCATGATTTATGAACTCAGGTATAGATTATATTTACAATTCAAAAATAATCAACAGCCTAGAGTTGAAGGTTACTGAAGTAATAAGTAAATGTTTCCTGAATATTAATTATTAGAAGATTTATAAGGTAGATAATTAGTTTTCTTGATATCGTTTCCATTGTTGGGTTCGGTAAAAAACTGAAACATAGCCGCGTACATGAAGAGTATTTTTGTCATCTTCATCTACCCATATTTTAGATTCGTAGGTTTTGTCTTCTTCAGGATCGGTGACTGTTCCATTTTCAAATTTATCGCCATTGGCTTCAAAATCCTTTAGAATCTTAAAGCCTATAAGCTTTTTTCCTTTCATATCTCCTTTACAATGTTCACAAGGATCATCGTCAGAAACACCTTTTTCTAGGAATTTAACAATTTTGCCTTCAAATTTATTGTCAACTTCATAAATTTCAATGACTGCTTTTTCTTTTCCTGTTTTATCATCAACACTAATCCATTTTCCAAGAATTGATTGTGAATAAATTAGTTGTGAAACGAGCATTAGCAGTATGAATGGTATTTTTTTCATTTTTTATTTTAAAGATAAATAAACTGCAACATCATTTTTATAAAAGTCAGTTATTTTGTTTTTTTGTAACAATTAATCTAAAAATTATACTAATCAACAAAACAATTAAGGATGAGAAAAGATAATCAACTAGTAGTAGTAACTCACATTTGTCAACTTTTGACTTTCGTTACAGGCTTTGGAGGGCTTATTGTACCTTTAATCCTTTGGTTAACGCAAAAAGAAAAGGTAGAAAATATGGATGAACACGGACGAGCAATATTAAACTTTCAAGTTAGTTTGATTATTTATTCAATTATTAGTATTCCTCTGATTTTTATCCTAGTAGGTTTCGTTATGCTTGGATTAATTGCGATTTTAGGAATAGTTTTTCCTATTGTAAATGCTGTAAATGCTAGCAATGGGAGAGAAATTTATTATCCCTTATCATTGCCATTATTTGGCGATTCTAGAGCTTCTACATTTATCTAAACAATAGTTTTGCGTTTTAAAATTAATTATTACTTAATCAAATTACAGTACTTAGGCTTCCGCTACCATGGTTGGCAATACCAACCTGGGTTAAAAACAATAGAAGGACAAATTAGAAAAACACTTCGTTTTGTTTTGCCCGATATTCGAGCTAAAGTAATTGCCTCAGGCAGAACAGACGCCATGGTTTCTGTGGAGCAAACCTATATTGAGCTTTTTGTGTACGAAGCTGATTTATCGGAAGATTTTTTTGAAAACTTCAATGCAAATCTTCCGCCCGACATTCGTGCTTTATCTATCGAGCGAACCGATAGCAAATTCAATGTGATTACACAGCCAAAAATAAAAGAGTACATTTATGTATTTAGTAAGGATGAAAAATTCCATCCCTTTTGCGCTCCTTTGATGATTCAGTTGCCTCAAGAAATTGACTTAGAATCAATGAAAGTAGGAGCAAGGTTGTTTGAAGGAAAACATGACTTTTATTCTTACACATTTCGTCCGAAACCAACCACAGATACTAACGGAGAAATTGAAACTTGCGAAATCGTAAAGAATGATTTGTACCAAGCCAATTTTTTTCCTGATGAAAGTTATTTGCTTAGAGTTAGAGGAAAAGGTTTTAAGCGACATCAAATTCGCCTGATGATGGGGGCATTAATCGATTTGGGTTTAGGTAAAATTGATTTAGATTTTTTGAAAGAAACCTTAGATGGATGCAAAAAAATAAAGCTTGAGCATATTGCGCAAGCTTCAGGCTTATTACTTCGTTCAGTTGAATTGAAGTGATAGTTAATCATCATCAGAATAAACATTTCTCTTCGGTTTTCCAAAAATTCGGTTTACGTTGAAGCCAATTCGAAAATCGCCGCCGATGTCTCCATTATCGACTGCAAGTAAATATGGTTCTGCTAAAGCTCTGCTTGTCACAAAATACATCTGAAAAACGTGACCGCCTGTTTCGATATCAATACCTATACCAAAATTTCGGTTTAATCCGTTATTGAGGTTTTCCATGTACTGAAACGTAAGATAAGATTTTCGTGTAATTCTGTATTTAGAACTTACTGCGAGACCTGCGTTAAATTGCTCCTCTGTGTCTATTAAGAATATTGGATTTGCATCAGCAAAATAAGATACAATTGGGCTTAGTTGCAAGCTGAATTTATCCGAAAATTTTCTTGCAAACATAAGTTGAGCTGTATACATCATTCTGTCTGCTGAAGAAGGCTTGTCATCACCAAGAAAATCATAATCACTTGTATTCATACTTACTCCTCCAAAAGCAGAAATAGAAATAGGGCGCGAGTCAGATTCGTTTTGTACCAAAATAGCTTGACGACCGTAAAGAGTATATACTTTATCAAGACTTTGACGCGTAATTCCTACAGAGGTTTTGTCGTTTAAGCCGTATTCAAACCCAAACTGAATATTCGCTCCACCATCTATTCCCCATAAATCTTGTACACCTGAATTTAACTCTCCAAAAGTATGCATGATATTGAAGTGTAGACCTTTTGATTCAACAGGTTCAACCGTGAAAAAGTTGATGTTACGGGGTGCGTTGAAAGTAAGTTCAACATCTTTATCTTCTTGTACTAGCTTGCGTTCAAGTTGACCAAATGAATTGGTAGCAAATAAAAGAAAAACAAAATTTAGTAGAATAAATTTAATATTATTGAAGTACAAGTTCTCCATCGGTAGTAATTTTTATGGTGTTAGACAATTCGTAGAACATTACTTTTGGAATTTCGATTTCGTGATCAGTTAACTTCATTTCGAAGGAAGCCTTTATTTCTAGTTTTTTAGCATTTTCATTAAATTTGAAACTAACTTCAATTTCACGTGGAAGCTCAATACCATGAACTTTAAAATTTCCTTTAACTAAATATTTGCCTGATTTCTTCTTAGAAACAGAGGCAAGGTCTAGATCATTAAATTTACCTACAAACTCCGCAAATGGATATTTTTTTGTTTCCAAATAATCATCACGCATATGTTTGTCTCGAAGTTTGATACCTGTACGAAGTGTATTTAAATCAATATAAAATTCGACTAAATTTTTATCTAAATCAACTAGCCCAACTAAATTTTTGCTTTTACCCTCAAAGCTATTTAGCTTAGCTTCAGAAAGGAAAACTGCACTAAGATTTTCTCCTAAGTACGATTGTGCGAAAGAAAAATTCAGAAAACTAAGAGTAATTACTATAAATATTTTTTTCATTGCTTATTTATTTATAGATACCTTATCTAAATACGGTTAGAATATTATTTTCTACCGATGTTTCAAATGAAGCAAGTGGAGCATTGGCTGGTCCTTGAACAACATTCCCATTGGTGTCAAATCTTGAACCATGACATGCGCAGGTTAAAATATTACTTGAGAATGACCAAGCATCTCTACATCCTGTGTGGGTACAAATAGAGGATAGTGCTGCAAACTGATCGTTTCCTGTGTTTAAAATCAAGAAGTTTCTTTGATTAACTAACAACCAACCACCTTCTTGGGTCAAGGAAAATAAAATATCCAAATCGAAGGTTACTCTTCCATCTTCAAAAATAATAGCTTCCACCTCTTCTTCACTTAATTCTGCCGCATCATCATCGCTTGAACAAGAAATTAAACTGCTTAAGACTAAGGGAGAGACCAATGCAAAGCCACCAATTTTCTTCGCAAAATCTCTTCTACCTAATTGTACTTTTCCTTTTTTCATGTGTTTGAATTTAATAGTTATATATACACTTACGAATTTATTAGGTATATGGTTCACTTAAAAAGAAAAGAGTATTAATTTCTATAAAAATTAACACTCTTTCTTTAAATTAGTTATTTTATTATCTAATTAACTGTATTGATTGAATAAATTAAAATAAAAACAAAATATTTTAATGAATTTTAATATGGATATACAATTCCAACTAATTCCATTTTTCATCAAAATCAAAGTCATCTAAGCTGTCAAAATCATTACCATCATTAAATTCATCTTCAAAATCCATTAATTCTTCCCAAGCTTCTTTTTTCT
>SKIG01000055.1 GCA_007116535.1 Psychroflexus sp. | reverse complement strand
GACAAATCCCTTGCTAAACTGGTATTGGTAACGAGGTGAATACGTTGATTTTCTGCGATACCACCAAGAACTTCTTGTTGCGCTTCTTCAAGAAGATTTCCTCTTTTTCCTTGTGCTTGCATCGAAAAAGAATTGTCGATAAACACCACTAATTCTGCATCTTCGTTGACTTCACTTTCTAAAGGAAAGTACGGGCGAGCAAAGGCAAAAATTAAACAGGAAAGGAGTAATAATCTCGCTAATAAAGTCAACCACTTTTTGAGTTGTGAACTTTTGCGGGATTCGATTTCAATTTTTTGAAGAAAAGCAATGTTAGTAAATGCTATTCGCTTGAATTTGCGTAGTTTAAATAAATGAATGATGATTGGAATAACTAAAGCTACAAGTGCGAATAAAATGCTTGGATTCTGAAATTGCATCTACCAATTAATTTTCAGCGAATTTAAGCTAAAGAGATTGATTTTTCATAACAAATAGCAACAATATTGATACTTAAGATGAAATTTGAAACTAATGTAAAGCTGAGTTATCGCAACCGAGGTTACAGTAACTGGAATTACGATAGTTTAGATTAAAGTATTTTATTGTTTTTAGAAGTTTTGCAAAAAGTTACATATATTAATCTCACTTCAATTCACTCGGAATTTCACAAACAGGAATAGGAAGCATCTTGTGTTTGTTGGCTGAGTTAAGTCTTCTGTAAATCTGCAAAACTTCATCTTCACGTTGACTTAGTTTTGTATTTGAAGGGTTTTCTACATAATTCATTGCCCATTCTAATTCGTCGTAAGAAGCACCTAATTGCTCTTCATCGCTTCTACTATCACCAAAAAGACCGTCTGTTGGAGCTGCGTGAAGAATTTCTTCGACAACCCCTAATTCTTTTGCGCAAGCGTAAACTTCCGATTTCATTAAATCCGCAATTGGACTTACATCAACCCCGCCATCACCATACTTTGTGTAAAAGCCGACCCCAAAATCTTCTACTTTATTGCCTGTTCCTGCAACTAAATAGCGGTGCAAACCTGCAAAATAATACAATGTTGTCATGCGTAAACGGGCTCTGGTATTAGCTAAACTTAGGTCTAAAAGCGGCGCCCCTTTTGCATTAGGTAGGGCATTTTTGAAAGTTTCAAAAGTTGACGTAAGGTTAACTTCAACTCGCTCAACATTAGCAAACTGTTTTTGAAGTTTTTCGATGTGTTTTCTAGCTCTGCTCACATGATCAGGGTGCTGGTGAATAGGCATTTCTACACAAAGGGTGCGCAATCCTGTTTTGGCGCACAGGGTAGAAGTTAATGCAGAGTCAATACCCCCAGAAACACCAACTACAAAACCTTCAGTTTTACTTTTAATATGGTATTCTTTTAACCAATTGACTATATAATCGATTACTTTTTCAGTTTTCATACTAAAATTTTAAGCGAATATACAAAAGCCTAGCTGATTGATTTATCAAACAATTGATAAAAAAATCAATGAATGTCTTGCTTCGCATAAGAAAATATTTGCTTGTTTATCTCGAAAATCGTAATCTTACCAAAATTTTAAATTGTCAATGGACAGCCAAACCTCGGATAGTAAAAATCAAGAAATAGTATCTAACTCAAATTTGAGCATATTTGCTGCTTTGTTGCCTGTTTTTGTATTGGTTGGATTATTGGCAATAAACGTCTATATTTTTGAAGACGATTCTTTGGATGGATCTAATCAATTCGTTCTTTTATTGGGAGCAGCCTTCGCTGTATTTATTGGTTACCTTCATAAAGTTCCTTACAAGAGTATGGTTGCGGAGGTCTCACAAAACATAAAATCTACTTCCACGGCATTGCTTATTCTTTTAATGGTGGGGGCTTTGTCGGGCACTTGGTTGATAAGTGGGATAATCCCAACAATGATTTATTATGGCTTACAAGTATTGCATCCAAATATTTTTTTGGTAGCTTGTGTGATTATTTGTGCGGTAATATCAATTTCTATCGGAAGTAGTTGGACAACAACGGCAACCGTCGGTATTGCTTTGATTGGCATTGCTCAAGCTTTGGGTATTTCTACAGCTATGGCCGCAGGAGCAATTTTGTCAGGTGCTTATTTTGGGGATAAACTCTCTCCGTTAAGTGATACGACTAATTTAGCGCCTGTAATGGCGGGAACAGATTTGTTTACACATATCAAGTATATGGCGTACACCACCGTTCCAAGCGTTTTAGTTGCTCTCATAGTTTTTGCGGTTATGGGTTTTACTATGGATACCACTGGAGTTGCAGATGTGTCGGAAATCATGATTGGACTAGAAGAAAGTTTCCTTATAAGTCCGTGGTTTTTTTTGGTACCTGCATTAGTTATCGTGTTAATAATAAAAAAAACACCTCCACTTATCGCTTTGCTGTTTGGAACGCTTTCAGCTGCTTTGTTGGCACTTGTTTTTCAACCTGAATTAGTTTTGATAGCCTCAGGTGAAGATACTTCGCAAGGGTTCAAAAGCGCATACAAAGGAATATTTAATGCAATTACCACTGATTTTGTGATTCCAACTAATCAGCCTATTCTTGAAGGACTTTTTGAATCATCTGGTATGAAAGGAATGCTAAATACCATATGGTTGATTATCTGTGCGATGGTTTTTGGAGGCGTGATGGATGCAATTGGAGCCTTGACTAAAATTACGGAAGCACTATTAGGATTATTCAAATCTGTTTTTGGCTTGTTTGCAAGCACAGTAGCAAGTTGTTTAGCATTGAATATCACAGCTTCCGATCAATATTTAGCGATTGTTGTTCCCGGGAAAATGTTCGCTCAGGCTTATGAAGACAAAGGTTTAGCTCCTGAGAATTTGAGTCGTACACTTGAAGATTCTGGAACAGTAACTTCTGTATTAATTCCATGGAACACCTGCGGTGCATATCATAGTGGCGTGCTAAATGTTTCAGTGGTTGATTTTTTACCTTTTGCAATATTTAATTATGTAAGCCCAATGATGACTTTAGTTTTTGCAGCTTTGCATATTAAAATTAGACAATTAACAGAAGGTTCTGAAGATGAACTGGCGTAGTAAAAGTTAAGTTTTAAATAGACAATAAAGCGTAATTCAATAGGAAATAAATTAAACATGCATGTATAAAGTTTGCTAAGAAGCATGAGATGCTGATTCCGAAGCTTCGGGACAGCATGACAGATAAAAAATAAATAGATGAAATTAGATATACTAGCTATTGGAGCACACCCTGACGATGTTGAATTAAGCTGTTCAGGTGTTATTGCTAAAGAAGTTTCAAGAGGGAAGAAAGTAGGAATCTTAGACTTAACACAAGGTGAGTTAGGTACAAGAGGCTCTGCTGAAATTCGCCTAAAAGAAGCCAACAATGCTGCTGAAATACTTGGTGTTGAAGTTAGAGAAAATCTTGGTTTTCGTGATGCTTTTTTTGTGAATGATGAAGCACACCAATTAAAAATCATCGAAATAATTCGAAAATATAAACCTGAAATAGTTTTATGCAATGCAATTGAAGATCGACATATCGACCATGCAAAAGCAGCAAAACTTGTTCATGATGCTTGTTATTTGAGTGGACTATCTAAAATTGAAACATCCCTAAATGGAAACAATCAAGAAGCATGGCGACCAAAAAAGGTCTTTCATTATATACAGTGGATGGAACTAAAACCCGATATAGTTGTAGATATTTCAGGATTTATAGATAAAAAGGTAGCTAGCGTGTTGGCGTATAAAAGTCAGTTTTACAATGAAGACTCCAATGAACCGAATACACCAATATCTAACCTTAACTTCTTAGAAAGTGTAACTTACCGTTCAAAAAATTTAGGAAGATTAATAGGAGTGGAGCACGCCGAAGGTTTTACACTTTCAAATTATCCTGCAATTGATTCAATTTTCGATATTATTTAAAGATTTTTGTTTTGTAATACGAAAAATAGCATTAAATTTGCACTCGCATTTTGAATGCGGAAACGGTGGTTGTAGCTCAGTTGGTTAGAGCGCTGGATTGTGGTTCCAGAGGTCGTGGGTTCGAACCCCATCATCCACCCAACAAGCCCCTTTAAGGGGCTTTTTTTATGTCAATAACTACACAAAATTTCAATGAAATACTTTACTTATGTTCTTCATTCACAATTAAATGGAACCTAT
>SKIG01000226.1 GCA_007116535.1 Psychroflexus sp. | reverse complement strand
GCGGAAGCCTGATTTTCCTTGATTTCTTTCGCCTGAGGCGAACCGGGGCAAGAATCAAGGAATTTTAGAGAATTTAATTTTTTGTCGTGTACTAAACTAGTTTTAAAGATATTATCGCTCAAAATCTTTCAACGTCTTTGTAATAATGGAAACGCAATCCAACAATTGCTCTTCATTAATGACTAATGGCGGAGCAAAGCGAATAATATTTCCATGTGTTGGTTTAGCAAGTAGCCCGTTTTCTTTTAAGGCAACACAGATATCCCAAGCGGTTGAGCTGTCTTCTGTATCGTTTATGACAATTGCATTTAGCAAACCACGTCCTCTAACTTTACTAACAATAGTAGAGTTTTCTATGTACTTATTCATTTCGCTTCTGAAAAGCTCTCCTAAAATTCTTGCATTTTGCGCAAGATTTTCTTCTCTTACTACCTCTAAAGCAGCAATAGCAACGGCGCCAGCAACAGGATTCCCCCCAAAGGTTGACCCATGTTGGCCCGGTTGAATAACATCCATTATTTCGTTGTTTGCTAAAACAGCTGAAACAGGATAAGCTCCACCCGAAAGTGCTTTTCCTAAAATCAACACATCAGGTTTTGCATACGTAGCTTGTTGCTCACAATGACCTTGGCAATTACATTTTCCACATACTGCCAACAAAGCTCCAGTTCTTGCAATTCCTGTTTGAATTTCATCTGCCATAAACAAAACTTCATGTTCATTACAAAGTTGCTTTACTTGAGGAATGAAGTCATCACTTGGAGTATAAACACCTGCTTCTCCTTGAATTGGTTCCACCAAAACACCTGCTATGTTGTTGTTTTCTTGTAAAACTTTCTCTAATGCTTCAGGATTATCGTAAGGAATCTTAATGAATCCCGGGGTATAAGGACCAAAATTCTTTCTAGCAGTTTCATCATTGCTAAACGAAATAATCGTTGTAGTTCTTCCGTGGAAGTTGTTATCAAAAACTACAATTTGTGCTTCTGCTTCATGGATACCTTTTTTCTCATACGCCCACTTTCTACATATTTTGATAGCGGTTTCTACTGCCTCAGCACCTGTATTCATTGGCAACAATTTGTCAAATCCAAAATATTCGGTTGCGTATGCCTCGTATTTTCCTAATACATCATTGTAAAATGCACGCGAAGTAAGCATCATAGTTTCAGCTTGCTTTGTCATTGCACCTACAATCTTAGGATGACAATGGCCTTGATTAACAGCTGAATAAGCCGATAGAAAATCATAGTACTTTTTTCCTTCAACGTCCCAAACAAAGACTCCTTCTCCTTTACTTAATACAACTGGTAATGGATGATAGTTATGTGCTCCATGTTTATCTTCTAAGGCAATTGCTTCCGCTGAATTTTTTACTTCTGTTATTTGCATTTTAGCTGAATTATTTAATGAATTATTAAATTTTCACAAAAATAAGCTTCGGAAAATAGATAACAATTAAATATTTCAAAATCATTGACAAGTAGCTGTTATTTAGATAAATTATAAATAGATATAGATTGAAGTAAGCTGACGCAAATCAACATTTCAAGCTTTTCTTTTTTTTAATTTTTCTTTAAATTTTATCATATGCCAGATTCTAGACTATACTCGCTCAAAATACTACGAAGATTTAATAGAAATATCAAAAAAAGAATCAATTGGCAAAGCAAGACCACCTTGTTTTTTCTGTCTATTGCTATATCCCTCTTGGGAGTTCAATTTATTGGTGGAGAAGATTTTACTGAAACACAAAACTATGTTTTGTTCATTCTATTTTTCGCTATAAGCCTGTGGGTTACTGAAGCAATACCTCCCTTTGCTGTTGGATTATTAATCATTGGATTTTTAGTCTATAGTTTAGGATATACGTCGTCAGATGATGTAATGCAATATGTTAATACGTGGTCGGACTCAGTTATTTGGTTGTTTTTAGGTGGATTCTTCTTAGCTGAAGGAAAAAAAAAAACCAAGTTAGATGAGCAATTATTGCGAATGATTGCTCCGAAATTGGGTAATTCATCTAAATATATTTCGTTAGGACTAATGATGATTACTGCGTTTCTTTCAATGCTTATGAGTAATACAGCAACAACTTCTATGATGATTGCCACCATTACCCCTATCACCTTACAATTTGGAAAGAAAGCGGCTATTTCTAAAATACTTTTAATCGGTATACCGACAGCTGCCGCTATTGGCGGAATGGGTACCATCATAGGTTCTGCGCCAAACGCTATTGCTGTTGGTGCTTTAGAAAATGTTGGTATAACAATCACTTTTCTTGAATGGATGCTCATTGGAATGCCTGTTGCTTTAATTTTGATTGTACTATTTTGGAAATTACTTTTAATGAAATACAAGGTTGTGAATGAAAAAATTTCATTGGAATTTTTATTCAACAAACAACTTGAAATCAATGACGAAGAAGATGAAGAAGTAGATCAGACTTCTAAAAATATCATGCTCATTATTTTAGCTGGTACGCTAACATTGTGGCTTACCTCACAATGGACGGGGATTCCTGTTGCTGCTGTTTCGGTTGTTCCTATCGTTGGACTTACCATGTTTGGAATTATTGATGCGGATAATGTACGACAACTTCCCTGGGACACATTAATGTTAGTTGCAGGTGGTCTTTCACTAGGTTTAGCAGTTCAACAATATGGGTTAGCAGACTATTTCATCAGTTTAATAGACTTTAAAAATAGCAATGTATATGTTTTATTTGTTATTTTTGGGTTACTCACAGTATTATTATCTAACTTTATGAGCAATACAGCTACTGCAACAATTATGATTCCTATAGGGATATCTTTAGCAAATCTAGGAATCATAGATAATCCTGTTATTTTACCTTTAATAATAGGTTTGAGCGCTTCTTGTGCTTTGCTACTTCCCGTTTCCACCCCACCCAATGCGATTGCATATAGTACAGGAATGATTGAACAATCCGAATTTAGGTATGGAGGAATTACCATAGGAATTGCAGGGCCAATACTTTCTATACTTTGGTTATTGGTCTTACAACTATTTTTATTCTAAATATAGCTTATGATACTACACGATTTTACCAACGAAAATTCAATTTTAAATCATTTTATTGCTGAACTAAGGGATAAAGATATTCAGAAAGACAGCGAGCGATTTAGAAAAAACATAGAGCGAATTAACCAAATATTGTCGTATGAATTAAGTAAACACTTAAATTATAGGACAAAAAAAATAACTACCCCGCTTGCTGACACAAAAATTGAAATCATTGAAGATTCAGTTGTCATTTGTTCTGTATTGCGTGCAGGTTTAGCAGCACATAATGGATTATTGCACTATTTTGACAAAGCCGAAAGTGCATTTATATCAGCATATAGAACTTTTGATAAAGAAACTGAAAGTTTTGATGTTGAAGTCGAATATCTATCAAGCCCAGATTTAAAAAACAAAATACTCATAATTGTAGACCCGATGTTGGCAACAGGAACCTCTCTAAAAAATGTGTATGATGTATTATGTACAAAAGGTTGTGCTAAAGAAACACACTTGGTATGCACTATCGCCGCTCCTGAGGGAATAGACTTTTTAGACGAAAATCTACCTAAAAACACACATCTATGGATAGCCCAAATTGATGATTTTTTGAATGAAAAAGGATATATTATTCCCGGGCTTGGTGATGCAGGTGATTTGGCATATGGAAAAAAAATGGACTAAATGAACTTTTTTTTAGTTAAAAACATTGAAAAATTAAATTTTATTGTACTTTTACATTTGATTTTAATTTAACTTTTTATGAAAAAAATTGGTTTAGTTGTGTTTTCAGCACTTATAATCACGTCATGTGTTTCCAAAAAGAAATTTGACCAGACTGAAAACCCTTTAATGGTTGCAGAAAGTAGGCTGAGTAAAGCACAAAACGAAAAAAGCGAATGTGCTGAAGAAAACGAAGAGCTTCAAGCAACAGTCGAAAGCTATTATCAGAAAATCTACGAACTACAAAAAGAAAATGAAAATAGAATAGGTCTAAATCCAGATGGAACTTTAGTTACTGCCGAATCTATGCAAAACATGCGCCGTGTACTTCAGAATGTAGATCCTGAAAAACTGGCACAAGCCCAAACCCTAAACGACTCCATTAACCTTGCGATTGCTTACAACATTAAACAATCATTTGT
>SKIG01000207.1 GCA_007116535.1 Psychroflexus sp. | reverse complement strand
GATGCGTTTCCAATAAAAGCTATTTCAAACTGACCAAGTTTTTTAGTTTCGGCTGAATTATTCCAACCGTTAGACAAGCTATATGCAATTGCATCAAGTCCTGGATTTAAGTAAGACTCTGTAAAACGCTGCGCATCTTCTACACCTGAAGTTAACAAAGGTGTTAATCCAACTTGGGCTTTCATAAAAAAACTCAAGAATAATGCGAAAACAAATAGTTGTTTATTTCTCATGATTCACTGGTATTTGATTAGCAAACTCTATATGTAACATCAGAAATTTGACTTTATAAAGTTTTTATGTAATTATTTAGCTACAAATGTAATAAGAAACATCTTTAGCTTCGGATATATTTCATAAAAAAGCCTTTCAAGTTCATGAAAGGCTTATTTAAGTTTATGAATAGCATATTAATTATGCATCAATATTTGCATATATAGCGTTTTTCTCGATAAATTCTCTTCGAGGTGGCACCTCATCCCCCATTAACATAGAGAAGATTCTGTCTGCTTCACCCATATTATCTATGGTAACCTGACGAAGAATTCTGTTATCTGGATTCATGGTTGTGTCCCAAAGCTGTTCAGCATTCATCTCACCAAGACCTTTGTATCGTTGAACGCTTACACCTGATTTAAATTCACTCTGAATTTCTTGTCGCTCTTTGTCACTCCACGCATATTGTTTTTTACTACCTTTCTTAATCAAGTAAAGTGGTGGTGTTGCAATATAAACGTGTCCCGCTTCAATTAGTTCTTTCATGTAACGGAAAAAGAAGGTCAAAATTAGCGTTGCGATGTGGCTACCATCCACATCCGCGTCACACATTATGACTATTTTATGGTAACGTAGTTTGGAAAGGTTCAATGCTTTTGAATCTTCTTCCGTACCAATAGTAACGCCTAGTGCTGTGTAAATATTTCTGATTTCTTCGTTCTCGAAAACACGGTGAGACATGGCTTTTTCCACATTCAAAATCTTACCACGTAAGGGAAGGATTGCTTGGAAATTTCTGTCACGACCTTGTTTGGCAGTTCCACCTGCCGAATCTCCCTCGACAAGGAAAACTTCACATCTTTCCGGATCTTGGTCAGAACTATCAGATAATTTACCTGGTAAGCCTCCACCGCTCATTACCGTTTTACGCTGTACCATTTCACGCGCTTTCTTCGCTGCATGTCTGGCTTGCGCTGCCAAAATCACTTTTTGAACAATGGTCTTAGCATCATTAGGATTTTCTTCTAAGTAAATCTCTAACATATCGGAGACTGCTTGCGAAACTGCTGCGGTTACTTCTCTGTTCCCTAACTTAGTTTTGGTTTGTCCTTCAAATTGAGGATGCTGTACTTTTACAGAAACAATTGCTGTAAGTCCTTCTCTAAAGTCGTCTCCTGTAATTTCAAATTTAAGCTTATCTAGTAAACCTGAATTATCAGCATATTTTTTTAAGGTTGAAGTCAGTCCTCTTCTAAAACCTGACAAATGCGTCCCTCCTTCGTGTGTATTGATATTGTTTACGTAAGAATGTAAATTTTCTGCGTATGAGTTGTTATAAATCATAGCAACCTCTACAGGAATTTCGTTCTTTTCGCCTTCCATAGAAATTACATGTCCAATAATAGGTTCTCTGTTAGAATCTAAGAATTTGATAAATTCCTTCAGTCCTTCTTCAGAATGAAAAACTTCTTTTTTGTTTTCTCCTGATTCTTCTTGAACTCTTTCGTCTTCAATACTAATGGTAATTCCTTTATTCAAAAAAGACAATTCGCGCATTCTATTGGCGAGTGTGTCAAAATTGAAGGTGACTGTCTCCTGAAAAATTTCAGTATCGGGGTAAAACTCTACAATTGTACCTTGGTAAGTAGTTTCACCTGTTGGTTTAACAGGATAAAGGGTTTTTCCTCGTTGGTATTCCTGCTCCCAAATCTTACCATCTTTATGCACCCAAGCATGTAAATCTCTAGAAAGTGCGTTTACAACAGACACCCCAACTCCGTGGAGACCTCCTGAAACTTTATAGGAATCTTTATCGAATTTACCCCCAGCACCAATTTTAGTCATTACAACCTCTAATGCTGAAACTCCTTCTTTTTTATGAATATCGATTGGAATACCACGACCGTTGTCTTTTACACGAACACCTCCTTCTTTGGTGATAATCACCTCGATGGTGTCGCAGTAACCTGCCATCGCCTCATCAATTGAGTTGTCTACTACTTCATATACTAAATGGTGCAAACCTCTCACACCAACGTCGCCTATATACATGGAAGGACGCATCCTTACGTGCTCCATTCCCTCTAGGGCTTGAATACTATCTGCTGAATAATTTTTAGGAACTTTATTTTCTTCACTCATAAAATTTCGTGATTTTTTTACGACCCACAAATATAACTAAAGCTTTTGGTTAACTAAACAAAAGTTTTTGATTTGTTGATAAATCTTTAAAAATATGTTTGAAATTCTAATTCTCAAATTAAAGATTAAGTCTCAACAATGAATTTTTTTTAAACTGAGTTCGATACAACTATTAGATATGACTTACCGAATTAAAAAGCATTAATAAAGATAATACGGGGTAAGCTTTGTGAAACTTAGCGAATTCCCTACCTGCGTAAACTTGTCAGGCAGGTTTGTGTATTTTGTTTAATAGCTAATTATTTTTTGTAAAACAAAAGCCACAAAGTGTAAAATAAATTGGTTTTATCTCATGACACAATTATGCCACCCTTTCAGGGTTTTAGTCTATCATTAGCGATTTTTTATAATTGTGTCATCCCTTCGGGATTGAATGATTTGAAGGAATTTGAAATAAATAGCCCCGATTTAAAAATCGGGGCTAAAAAAATTTGGGTATTAATGGCTTTAGCCAAAATTCATAGTTGTTTAAAAAATGGAAACATTTTCAAAAAAAGTATGCTGATTAATAAAAGCTTCTTGGTCCCATAAAATTAGCTGTGGTTGTGTGAATTAGTTCTTCGCCACTGTAAATACCTATTTTGACTTTATTTTTTTGTCCTTGGATTTCAGCGCTAGGGATATTGATAAATAATGTTCCCTCAGACATTCCCTGCTCGGGAACTGTTGTCATTTCGCCTTTAACAAGGTTAACTTTCCCTGTATGAGAAATCAGTCGAAATTGAATGGAGTCCATTTCTCGTGTAGTTTTGTTGACTAACTTGAACGTATATACATTTCGTAAGCTTCCATCATCCATGGTTTCAAAAAGTTGACCTGGCAAGCGCAGAACTCTTGCTTCTACGTCGCTACGGATAAATAACAGACTCACCAAAACAGCTACTAGCAAAATGAGTACAGCAGAGTATGCTTTCATTCTTCCTGTAAAAACAAAAGGCTTTTTTTCTTCGATATTTTCTTCTGAGGCGTATCGGATAAGTCCTTTAGGGTAGTTAATTTTTTCCATGATATCGTCACACTCGTCGATACATGCCGTACAGTTGACACATTCTAATTGCGTACCATTTCGAATGTCGATTCCCGTTGGACAGACATGTACGCATTGCATGCAATCGATGCAATCACCATGTCCTAAGGCTTTTCTATCTTCGTTTTTACGGAATTTTTTGCGACCATTTTCGGCTTCCCCACGTTTGTGGTCATAGGCAACTACAATAGATTTATTGTCTAAAAGAGCACCTTGTAATCTCCCGTAAGGACAAGCAATTATACATACTTGCTCTCGAAACCAAGCGAAAACAAAATAGAACACTCCTGTGAAGAGAATTAAAGGTATGAAAGTTCCTAGATTTTCTTGGGGACCTTCTTTTACGTAAGCTAACAACTTATCGCTCCCAATTAAGTAAGCTAAAAATACATTGGAAATAAAGAAAGATATAATCGCAAAAATGAACCATTTACTTCCCTTTTTAGTAATTTTTTCAGCATTCCAAGGCATTCTGTCAAGCTTCATTTGCTTGTTACGGTCGCCTTCAATTGCGTATTCTATTCTTCGGAAAACCATTTCCATAAAAATGGTTTGTGGGCATATCCATCCACAAAAAATTCTTCCGAATGCTACGGTAAACAGAGCAAGTAGAACTACTAATGTAATTAGTGATATCACAAACAAATAAAAATCTTGTGGCCAAAAAGGAAATCCAAAAATATTGAACTTACGTTCCAATACATTGAACATCAAAAACTGATTTCCATTGACTTT
>SKIG01000093.1 GCA_007116535.1 Psychroflexus sp. | reverse complement strand
TATAAAAAAATACTAGAAAGCTTTTCTGCAAAGAAGGAAATTAACCTTGAAAGAAGAAGAAGGTTTGCTCAGTGTGGAAAAATATACTATAAGAATTATAGTGATTAGGCTAATGTAAATAAAGATTATGAATAACTTCACCTTTTTTATACGATTTACGTTTATTATTTGTTGCTTCAACATACAAGCACAAGTAAAAGAATTAGATAGCTTGTATGCAGTAGCTGCTTATGGGCAATTAATTGAACAAGCCAAACAATTAGAAAATCCAACTCAAAAGCAAGCTTTCTTGTGGGCGAGTGCTTTACAAAAAATGGGGTTGGAAAAAGACGCATTAAGCGTGCACGAAAGCTATTTGACAGAACCATTTAATCCAAAATACGCTTTATCTTATGCAAATTTGCTCAAGACTTTTGGGCGCAACGAAGAAGCAAAAAACCAATATACTAAGTTAATTGAAGCAGATTCTACCAATGCGGAGTATTATTTTTTGAGAGCAAAATTGTTACAAAAGCTCAAAGATGAAGATTTGTTAGAAGATCTTGAAAAAGGATACCAAATGCAACCCAATCATCTTAGTTTGGCAAACTTTTATGTACGCGAACTAATCAAAAGAAGAATATTACATATTGCTGACAAAATTGGGAATGATGTGTTGTATATCGACCCAAAGAACCCTGGAATGCATGGAAATATGGGGCAATTAAGCATGCGTCAAAACAAGTATACAAAAGCCATTTTTCATTTTGAAGAAATCGCGGACTTACCCGATACTCCAGGTTTTGTATATAGAAAATTAGGCGAAGCTTATACTCATATTAGAAAATACGATAAGGCTTTAGAAGCTTTACAAATACTTTTATTGAAAAACCCTAAAGATCATTATTTAATGGTCGAAATGGCAGAATTATATGCGCTTGATGGTCAATTAGACAAGGCAATGGAGCTCAATAATAAGGCATACGCTTTAAAAGACGTCTCAAGAGATACTCAGAATTATAATTATGGTTTTATTTTTCAACAAAAGAAAGAATACCAAAAAGCCTTTGACTTTTACAACGATTGTTTGAAAGAGAATCCAACGCACGAAAAAGCATTGTTTGCTAGAGCAAGTGCTGCTGACCAACTAGATATTCCTATATCTAAGAAAATAGGCTATTATGAAGCATATCTGAGACAATTTCCTGACCGAGGAAAATTTAGACCCTCTGCAAAAATTAGATTGAGTAAGTTGAAGACTGACGCTTTTATGGAAAATTAGAAGCTTAAAAACACATTTTTAATTTTCATTTGTATTGTGCTAGATTTACTTTAATTAACTTTGCTGAAAATTTTGATTAAATGGCACAAAAACCAAGTCTTCCCAAAGGAACAAGGGATTTTTTTTCAACGGATGTAGCAAAGCGTAATTACATTATATCTACTATAAGTAAACATTTTCAAGAATTTGGTTTTCAGCCAATTGAAACTCCAAGTTTCGAGAATAATTCGACTTTGCTTGGTAAGTATGGAGAGGAAGGTGACCGTTTAATTTTTAAAATTCTAAATTCAGGAGATTTTCTTCGAAAGGCATCTCCAGAGAGTTTAGCTAATAAAGACTCCAATAAAATGGGGCTTGAGATTACTGAAAAGTCCCTTCGTTATGATTTGACAGTTCCTTTTGCGAGATTTGTGGTGCAGAATTTTAATGAACTAGATTTTCCTTTCAAACGTTTTCAAATTCAGCCTGTTTGGCGTGCGGATAGACCACAAAAAGGACGATTTAGAGAATTTTTTCAGTGTGATGCCGACGTAGTAGGTAGCAAAAGTTTATGGCAGGAAGTAGAGTTTGTTCAGTTGTATGACGAAGTTTTTAATTCGCTTCAACTTAATGACGTTACCATCAAAATCAACCATAGAAAGGTTTTGTCGGGTCTTGCGGAAGTAATTGGCCAGAAAGATAAATTAATAGACTTTACTGTTGCTTTAGATAAGTTAGATAAGATTGGAAGAGAAGGAGTAGAAAAAGAAATGCTTGAGAAAGGTATTTCCAAAGAAGCTATTGATAAGATTTCTCCAATATTTTCAGCAGGTGATAATTTTGAAGAAAATTTGAATTTACTCTCTAAGTTACTTCAAGAATCTGAAGAAGGTAAACAAGGAATAGCTGACTTAGAGTTTGTGTTCAAACATATTCAGCATCTTGGACTTCAATCAGCAAAACTTAAGCTAGAAGTTACTTTGGCAAGAGGATTAAATTACTACACAGGTTGTATTTTTGAAGTTGCTGCATCACCAAAAGTTCAATTAGGTTCTATTGGTGGCGGAGGAAGATACGACGATTTAACGGGAATTTTTGGCTTAAAAGATATGTCGGGCGTTGGAATTTCTTTTGGCTTAGATAGAATTTATTTAGTTTTAGAAGAGCTTGATCTTTTTCCAGAGCAAGTAGTTGACCAAACTAAAGTAATGTTTATCAATTTTGGTGAACAAGAAGCATTGTATGCACTAAAAGCAATTCAGGAGTTACGTAAGCGAGGAATCAAAGCTGAATTGTATCCTGATGATGCTAAAATGAAAAAACAAATGAATTATGCCAATAAGCGTGATGTCCCATTTGTTGTTCTTGCAGGTGAATCAGAAATGAATGAAAATAAATTTACTCTTAAGGACATGAAAAAGGGGCAGCAGTATAAATTTAATTTACTTCAATTAATAGAAAGCTTGAATTAGTAGGGCTACATAGTTTCAGTATTTACTTCTACAATTTTATTCAAATACCCATACTTTATTAAGGTTTGAGAAATTTTCATAATACGCGATAAAAGATAAACTTCCTAAAACTTTCTGAATTTTTGTTGTTATCCACATGAGGCGATAGAAATCAAGTAGAATCAGGCTTCTGTGTCATGTCTATTGGGATGAGTTGATTACATAAATATCGATTTTTATCGTGTTCATAAGTATGCCGTTATAGTCACTTTTCTCATTTTTAAAGTGTTAAAGTTAATACGATAAATTAGTTCACTAAAAAAAATGACTAAATTTGTCATGACAAAATAAGTAAAATGAAATTATTAAATTCTAAACGAAAAGAACTCAATGTAAAAGTTAATGAGTTAGCCCAATACGTAGGGGTTGATTCAAGCCTAATGAGTAGAATAATTTCGGGTAAACGCCGTCCAACTTTAGAGCAACTAAAAAAGTTAAGTGAGGTTCTTGACTTAGATTATTATCTGCTTTTAAAAGAGTTTCTGAGTCTTCAGGTGCTTGATTTATTGACGCCCTATCCTGATTTAGCTGAGGGGGTTATTGCTGTTGCTGAAGAAAGGATAGCTTATTTGTCGGGTCAGCGAAAGTTTAAAGTTATTCAGCCAAGCGCTCATACATCAAAGTTGTTAGATCAGGCTACAGAATTACACTTAAAATGGCAAAATAAAAAGCCTTTGGCCGAGATACAAATTAAGAAAATGCAAGAGTTTTTTTATACTGCATATACCTATGAAAGCAATCGTATTGAAGGAAACACCTTGACCTTAAACGAAACCCACTTGGTCATAAATGAAGGTATAACAATAGGTGGCAAAAGTATGCGTGAGCATTTAGAAGTTATTAATCATAAGGAAGCACTTGAGCTAATACTTGACTTTATCAAAAACAAGATTCACTTCAATGCGTTTTATTTAAAACAAATTCATCATTTGATCTTAAAAGGTATCGACAAGAAAAATGCCGGTGTATTCCGCAGTGTTCCCGTACGTATTTCAGGAAGTGCACATTTACCGCCTGAGCCTTACTTAATAGATAAACTTATGGAAGACTATTTTTTATTTTACGAAATGCAAAAGAATATTTTGCATCCAATAATTTTAGCTGCAGAAATGCATGAGCGATTAGTCTCTATTCACCCTTTTATAGATGGCAATGGCAGAACATCTCGTTTGGTTATGAATTTAATTTTACTACAACACGGATATACCATTGTTAATTTAAAAGGAGACCCTTCTCAAAAGTTGAAGTATTTTAAAGCTTTGGAAGAAGTTCAAGTAAACCACGAGAGTGAATATTTTCATGAGTTAATAGCAGAACAAGCTATTGCTTCATTACAAGATCATTTGTCTTTAGCAGGTTAATAATCTTATTAATTTAACATATAAATTCTGTTTTTTGAGGTATAAGTTAAATTTTAGCCAACATTTTTTATTTAATTTTCTT